>CAYYAA010000129.1:0-5686 GCA_964469875.1 uncultured Bacteroides sp. | reverse complement strand
TAAGTTAGTTTAAGATAAGCACTTCAAGCGAGAGATAGACACCCGAGTCGGGTGTTTATCTCTCGCTTTCGTCTACTGATAATGAATTATTTGTTGTAAATTTGTGGACTAATAGTTTAATTTGTATGCTATGAGACTTAGAGCGTTTGGCGTGTTGGCGTGGGCGGTGGCATTGAGTGTCACTGCGACAGCTAAGAATGTGTTGTTTATCGGTGATTCTATTACTGATGGCAATTGGGGTAGTCCGACCGGATGGCCGTGTCCGTCTGAGTGTCGTTCAAAGACTGATATGAATCATATTTATGGTCACGGTTTTGTCGAAATGACAGCGGCGTTTTATCAAGGGACTTATCCTGAAGCTGACTTATGTTTTTATAACCGCGGCATTAGCGGCAACACGCTGGCTGATATGTCACAGCGATGGGGCAAGGATGCGTTGGCTCTTGCGCCTGATGTAGTGTCTATACTCATCGGAACAAATGATATTAATGATTGGATGAATGGCGGCACGAGTGATGATTTTGATTTTGTTGGCTGGGAGCAGCGCTTGCGCAATCTTATTAGCTTAACGCGCAGCTATCGACCGGAGGTGACGTTTGTGTTAGCTACACCGTTTGTTGCTAATTCCGGCTGGGTTGGTGCACGCGAGGATTACGATAAACGAGCCGCAGCAATCGCGCGTCTTGATGATATTGTGCGCTCAATTGCTGCGGATTATGATGCGGTATTGGTTGACTTTGCCCAATTGGTTGACAGTCTTATTGCGGAACATCCTGACGTAGAGACGAGTTATTGGATTTGGGATGGAATACACCCAACGTCGGCAACGCATTATCAGATGTCACGGCTCTGGCGTGAGAGGGTCAAGTTGTTGTGACGGCGTTAACTCACTTTCCGGTCAAGATTGTTTTGATGTCGTTGAGCTTTGTCAGCGCTTCAATCGGCGTGAGATGATTGATGTCGATGCCGAGTATTTCGTCTCTTACTTGCGCGAGCACTGGGTCGTCGAGTTGGAAGAATGATAGTTGCATACCGGCTTCGGTTGATTCCTTGCCTATGACTTCGCCGACGTTCTCGCTGCGATTGTCACTTTCGAGGCGTTTCAGCACTTCGTCAGCACGGTTTATGATTGCTTTTGGCATACCTGCTAATTTTGCGACATGGATACCGAAGCTGTGTTCGCTGCCGCCACGTGCGAGTTTACGTAGGAATACGACTTTGCCATTTATTTCTTTGACCGAGACGTTATAGTTGACGATGCGTTCAAATGTGCGCTCCATCTCATTGAGCTCATGATAGTGAGTAGCAAAGAGCGTTTTTGGATGGAGTTGTCCGTACTGGTGGATATATTCGACAATTGCCCAAGCGATAGATATGCCGTCATAGGTTGAGGTGCCTCGACCGAGTTCGTCAAAGAGTATCAAAGAGCGCGGGCTCATGTTGTTTAGGATTGACGCCGCCTCGTTCATTTCTACCATGAAAGTCGATTCGCCTAAAGAGATGTTGTCGCTTGCGCCTACGCGCGTAAATATTTTGTCTACAACGCCAATTTTGGCGCTGTCTGCTGCGACGAAGCATCCAATCTGAGCCATTATCACATTGAGCGCAGTTTGGCGCAGGAGGGCTGATTTACCTGACATATTTGGTCCGGTAATCATCATGATTTGTGTGCCTTCGTTTGAGAGGTCAACGGAATTTGTGATATATGGTTCGCCGGGGGGCAGTTCTTTTTCAATCACCGGGTGACGTGCTTCGGTGAGCGATAGTTGCAGTGAGTCGTCAACTACGGGACGGTTATAGCGGTTCTCAATAGCGACACGAGTGAAGGCGTTGAGGATGTCAAGTCGTGCTATGAGTGATGCGTTGACTTTTAGCACCGGGATATAGTCTGCAACAGCAGAAATCAGTGCTGTATAGAGACGCTGTTGGATTGATTCTATTTTTTCTTGCGCACCGAGAATTTTTTCCTCATAGTCTTTTAGTTCCTGCGTAATGTATCGTTCAGCGTTGACCAAAGTCTGTTTTCTAATCCATTCGGGTGGAACTTTTGACTTGTGGGTGTTTGTTACCTCGATATAATATCCAAAGACGTTGTTGTAGCCAACTTTGAGTGATGGAATGCCCGTGCGCTCGCTTTCGCGTGCTTGCAGTTTGAGCAGATAGTCTTTACCTTCATAAGCGATAGCTCTGAGCTCGTCAAGCTCGGCATCTACGCCACTGCGGATTACATCGCCGCGATTTGCGGCAACAGAAGCGTCCTCACAGACTTCGCGTGCTATGCGGTCGCGGATTATTGGGCAAGGATTGAGTTGCTCGCCAATGGCGAGGAGCGCAGGCTGTTGAGAGCCGCTACAGATGCGCTTGATTGGCTCGATAACAGTCAAGGCGTTGCGCATTTGTATCATTTCGCGCGGCTGAATTCTGCCGGAAGCGACTTTAGCGACAAGACGTTCAAGGTCGCCAATTTCCTTAAGATAATCGCAGAGCGCCTCACGGTCGTCACTTGCTTTCATGAAGTATTCGACGACATCGAGACGGTCATTTATGGCTTTAGGGTCGCGAAGAGGGAAAAGAATCCAACGGCGGAGTAGACGTCCACCCATAGGGCTGACCGTTCTGTCAATGACACTTAGCAAGCTCTTGCCGCCTTCATCGAGTGGCTCGAGGAGCTCAAGGTTGCGCACTGTGAAGCGGTCAAGTCTGACATAGCGATCTTCTTCGATGCGCGAGATAGTGTCAATGTGTGATATTTGGGTGTGGTGAGTGAGGTCAAGATAGTGGAGGATGGCACCGGCAGCGACTACGGCATCTGGCATGCCGTCAATGCCAAATCCTTTGAGCGAAGATGTGCCGAACTGTTTGCGCAAGCGTTCATCGGCAGCGTCAAGCGTAAAGAGCCAATCTTCGAGTTCAAAAGTCAGATAATGTTGAGAGAATGTTTCATCGGCATGGGCGCGCAGACCGCGTTGCACAAGCATTTCTTTTGGTGACATATTGGCAATAACCTTGTCAACATATTCGACAGTGCCTTCAGCGGTAAGAAATTCGCCGGTACTGATATCGAGGAAAGCCACGCCAACGCTGCGCTTGCCGAAGTGTACTGCGGCGAGGAAATTGTTCTCACGGCGAGTCAGCACGTTGTCATTCATTGCGACACCGGGAGTTACCAACTCGGTTATGCCACGTTTCACGAGTTTCTTGGTGAGCTTCGGGTCTTCGAGTTGTTCACAAATGGCTACACGTTTGCCGGCGCGGACGAGCTTTGGCAGGTAGCTATCCAAGGCATGGTGAGGAAATCCGGCGAGCTCGACATATTGAGCTGAGCCGTTGGCACGGCGCGTCAGGGTGATGCCAAGGATTTCTGAAGCGACAATAGCGTCATCAGAGAATGTTTCATAGAAGTCGCCTACGCGAAACAGCAAGATAGCGTCGGGATGTTTTTGTTTCATCTCGACATACTGCTTCATCAGCGGAGTTTCGACAATTTTTTTTGCCATGATTATTGGAGCTTTTGCAGGCGATTAGGTATTGCTATTGTGGTATAAATTTTGATTGCAGCACCAGCGAGTGTAAGAGCGATCCAGTCGCGACCTGAGCCATAAGCGCCGCTAAACGATATGCCTGCTGCTACAACGAACAGCACTGCACTACAAAGCTCGAGCCTATAAAGGCGGCGTAAACGCAGGTCTTTGATGTTGCGCGGCATACAGAACGCAGCTACCGTACACACCGCAGCGCCAAGGGCGTAGACATACTTATAGATGCTCTGAGCATAAAACGTACCTGCAAAGAAAAAGGGAGCGACTAAGCCCGCCAAAATCAACAATAATCCGACAGGCGCGCCAACCCTGCGCATGAAATCTGCGAAATTAAATTTCTTATTTGACATAGCAATTATTTTTCAAAGATGTAAACGTCCTCATTGGGGCGATTCATATTATATTGTTCTCTAACGACTTGTTCCATCATAGCGGGGTCAGATTCAAGGCGTTCATTGAGCGCGTGGAAGTAGAGCATAGAGTCACGGCTAATAGCCACTTCATTCTCCAAACTATCAATGATGCGCTTATACTCCAACTCCTTCACAATAGAAGTTTCGCTAAAAAACGCCATATAGCCCAAGAGGGCTAAAACAATGATAGTCATCGGCGAGAAATATCGTCGAAGCCACTGTATCGTTTTTGTTTTTTTCGTTTCCATTCTACTTGCAAATTTACTCACAAAACTCCGATTTACAAACAAAAAAATCGCCATATTTACACATTTATTGCCACGTGGCAGGTGTGTGTAAATATGGCGGTAAGAGGTTGGGAGCGTGACTATACACACTTGTGTGTCATGATGTCGAGGACGAGTTTATCTGTCTCGTTCATGCCTACACGTCCGATTGTAGTAAGATTGCGGATGCACTTATCAACATCGTCTTCAATGATACCTTCGACAGAAGTCACACAGTGGTCATCCATAGCCATCATCGCAGAGATAACAGCCGTCGATACGCCGCTTGTGACTTTAAGAGCGCAACTTGGTTTAGCGCCATCACAAATCATGCCTGTGAGGTTAGCAATCATGTTCTTAACGGCAGAGACAGTATTGTTGTAATTTCCGCCCATAAGATAGACAATGCCACAGCAAGAGCCGGTAGCGGCAACTACGCAGCCACATAGTGCGGAGAGCCTGCCGAGACTTTGCTTGATATATATAACAGTGAGATGGCTCAGCGCGAGCGCACGAATCAGTTGCTCCTCAGTTGCGCCAATTTGTTCTGCATAGACAACAACGGGGAGAGTGGCGGCGATACCTTGATTGCCACTGCCGGAATTGCTCATAACGGGAATCATAGCGCCAGCCATACGCGCATCGCATGCGGCGGAGGTGTAAGAGAGAATGCGTGAGAAAGTGCTGTCGCCCATCATTTCAAGCTCGCGACGACAACGCAGCGTCTTGCCGATGGAGTGGCCATATTCGCCGACAAAAGCCTTCTCAGCTGCAGCCTTGTTAAGGCGGCGAGTTTCGAGAATAAAGCGCAATTCGTCAAGCGGAGATTCCAAAGCAAATTCCCATACTTTTGCTAAAGAGAGCTCAACAGCTACATCATCATCCTCAGACTCACCGGCAGATGCTTTGTCAAGCAAAAGCTCACCGTTGCGCTGAAGTTTTACAAATGTGGTATGACCGCCGGAAATAACGGCTGTTGCAGAATCAGAGCCGGCAGAGGCGTTAACCTCAATATAAAGTTTCTCGGTAATGCCATCCTTCAGAGAGATAGCGATGCGATTTTCAGAGATAAATTGTTTTCCTCTCTGAACAGCATCGTCATTGACATCGCGCAACACTTCGAGCTCATAATCGCTTTTACCAATCAATGCACCCAAAGCGACGGCAATAGGCAGACCAATCATACCGGTGCCGGGGATGCCGACACCCATAGCATTTTTGAGGATATTTGCGCTGAGTTTAACATCAATTTTCTCAGGGATGCAGCCTAAAAGCTCGGCTGCACGTGCAGTGCAAAGAGCCACAGCAATAGGTTCGGTGCAACCAATTGCCGGCACAACTTCTCGATTAATAAGAGCAATGATGCTCTTGCGTTCTGTCAATGGTAACATTTTGGTTAGGTCTAATGGACTAATAAAACAAAAGCTCCGGAAGACAGTGTGTCATCCGGAGCTTGATAGGGGGCGGT
>CAYYAA010000128.1:0-5715 GCA_964469875.1 uncultured Bacteroides sp. | reverse complement strand
AGAGGTTTTTGATTGAGAAGTTGGTGAACTTGAGTGAGAGTTTACCGATAACACCTGTCTGACCCCAACCCATAGAGAACTCAACTTGGTCATTTGCCTTTGACTCAAGATTGAAGATAATATCAACCGTACCGTTTTCCTCGTTAGGCTCAGGGCGAATGTCCATATTCTCAGGATTGAAGTGACCTGTTTGAGCGATTTCACGTGCTGAACGCATCAAGTCTGACTTGCTGAAGAGCTGTCCGGGCTTAACACGCAATTCACGACGTATCACTTTCTCATACAAGCGGTCATTACCATTAATGGTCACATTGTTGATACGCGCTTGCGGACCTTCCATCATTCGCATTTCCAGTGTGATTGAGTCGCCGACAACTTCGCGCTCGATAGGCATAAGGTTGTAGAACAAATAACCTTTGTCCATATAGAGTGACGAGATAGCATCCTCATCTTCGCTGACACGTTTATTGAGCAACTTCTGGTTGTAGACATCGCCCGACTTCATGCCGAGATATGCGTTAAGAATGTCATTACCATAAACGGTATTGCCGACCCACTGCACGTCTTTGATGTAGTAGCGCTTGCCTTCTTCAACATTAATATATACGTCAACGAGATTATCGCTGTATTTGGCAACACTGTCAGAGACGATGCGCGCATCGCGATAACCTTTCTCGTTATACTTTTCAAGAATGCGATTCAAGTCGTCCTGATATTCTGTCTCGACGAATTTCTTTTGACGGAAGAGGTTTGTCAGCTTGCCCTTCTCGTTAGTTTTCTTCATAGTTCTCTGCAACTGATTGTCGCTGAGCACTTCGTTACCGTCGATATAGATTTTGTGGACTTTGACCTTGTTATGTTTGTCAACATTGATGTCAACAATCATCTCATTTTGATGCGATAAATCTTCGTGTAGCAAGATGTCAACCGTGGCATTGCCAAAGCCTTTTTCGTCAAAGTATTTTTTGACGATAACCTTGGCGCGGTTAACGATGTTTTGAGTTATCTGATTACCCTTCATGAGCTGGAGACGCTCTTGGAGGTCTTCTCGCTCACCTTTCTTCATGCCGTTATAGTTGACCTCAGAGATACGCGGCTGAGTGCGCAAATGGAGTTTGAGCCATGCCTTATCGCCGGCGGTTTTTTCAACTGAGACTTGGGCTTGTGCAAACAGACCTTGGTGCATCAAGCGTTTTACGGCATTAGTGATATCATCGCCCGGAATGGTCACCTTGTCTCCAACTTTGAGACCGGCATATCCGAGGATGATAAAATCTTCGTAGTTTGCTGCACCATCAACAGCGATGTCGGCAATCTCATAAGTGCGCGGCATATTGTTGTAGATGACAGTAGGGTTATAGATAGTGTCTACCTGCTCCTGCGCATTAACGCTGAAGGTCGATGCACATAAAAGCAATGGTAAGGCGGCTAACAGATTATATCGCATAATATGAAAGAGTATATTCTATTTTAAATCTGAAGTGTACGGGGTGTGTAGCTGTGTTAATTATTCACTGACTTGCTCACCGGTTAAACCAAAACGGCGTTGACGACTTTCATATTGCACTACGGCGTCCACAAAGTCATCTTTGCTGAAGTCAGGCCAGTAAGTATGTGTTACAAATATCTCGGTATAGGCGATTTGCCAAAGCAAGAAGTTGCTGATGCGCAGGTCACCACCGGTGCGTATCAACAAATCGGGATCAGGCATATCGTAGGTCGTAAGCTCTGACGAGAACATTCTGTCGTCAATGTCTTCAGGCTTGATTTCGCCTGCGACAGCTTTGTTTGCGAGCTTACGCGCAGCTTCAACTATCTCCCAGCGTGACGAGTAGCTCAATGCGAGCACAAGCGTCAAGCCGTTACAGTGTGATGTGTCTTGAATACACTTGCTGAGACGGTCATGGGCTGTTTTCGGCAAACGATTGATGTTGCCAATCATCGTCAGACGGACGTTATTCTTGATAAGGTCGGGAGTCTCGCGCTCAATGGCAATGACAATCAAGTCCATCAAGGCATCAACCTCTTCCTTGGGGCGATTCCAATTCTCGATAGAGAAAGTGTAAAGTGTGAGATACTTTATACCAACTTCAGACGCAATTTCTGTGATACGTCTGACGGTGTTCACACCTTCAACGTGACCGGCAGAGCGTTCAAGTCCGCGAGCCTGCGCCCATCGTCCGTTGCCATCCATAATGATAGCGACGTGCTGCGGGAGGCGTGCCGGGTCTATTTTATCTATATTAGCCATAGCGTTCTGACTGATAATGATTAGTTAATCAACATAATGACAGGTCTCACATCGCTTACCGAACTCATAAGTTATGCCCACGGTGAAGCGTGAAAACCAATCTGTATTCTTATAGAAAGAGGTCTTAATGCGGTTGAGGTCTGCGAGTTGACTGCCATCGACATGGTCGCCAAAGGCTTTTGTCATCGTAAACTCAGCTCCGAAGTTAAGTCTCTCAGAGATTTTATATTTTATGCCCATACCCATCGGCAAGGTCGGCGCTGCTGACGTGCTGCCGTCACTTGACGATACGCACACGCCAAGACCAAGCGTCAGATATGGTGTCCAGCGACGGAGACGCTTGTATGTCTCGCCTATGCCGTAGCTGAAGAAGTTAAATTCAACTCTCGCACCAAGGTCGTAGACTTGTGACGAGAAGTCATAAGCCGCGCCCTCGGGGAGCGCATTCTCCATGTCGGCGGTGTTGCCGCTCAAGGAGAGCGTTGACAGTATGCCTCGCACAGCCCAACGCGTGTCCGGCAGATATCTGAACGACAACTCTGCATCAAAGCCGGGATGCTTCAGCAGACTTGACGTGTTGGCTTCACCAAGATAGCCGCTCATGCCTATTGCCGCACCAAAGTCAAATTTATACGGCGCAGACTGCGCTTTCGACGTGAAAGGCAGTGCTGCCGCACTCAATGCGAGCAAACTTATTAGTATGACATAGCGTCTACTTTTCATCACTTTTTTTAGACTATTGGCTTGAAGGTATAGCGGTTGATAACGCCGCGCCAGATGGTATTGAAGGTGTTGCCCGCTGTATCTTCACCGCCGAAGAGGTAGATGTAGGGGCACTCCCACTCGGTGACAGCTTGTGTCACGCGAGATGCCGGTGCGCTGTAAGGTATCAACCATGACGGAACGCGACGAGTGGCAAAAGACTGCCATGTGCTGCTCGCGCTGCGTGTTGTCAATACCGATTTATATACGAAGCCTTGCATATTTGCCATAGAAGGCATAACGTCAGGCGTTTGCATCAATGAATCAGCCGCTGCCCATGTGATACCGTAGTCACATGACACATAGACGGTGCGATTGAGCGTTTTATCTGCCTCACGACCGCCTAAAGCGATGAGCGTTGCATAGTCGCCTTTAGCCCAACTATCATCGGCTGTCTTGTAGGTGAAATAAGGCACAACGGCGAGGTCTTCAAGAGCCTTAGGCAATGCTGTAACAGTGAGCTTTGCCCAATTGCTACCGTCATAGCCCCAAGTTGTAGAGAGGAGGTCTCCGGCTGCCGTGCGACCGCCAAAGATTAGCATCTGATTTGACAATGCCAAGGGCGTTGAGAAGATAACGGGCATCGAAGTGCCGCTAATGGGGAAATCGCTCTCAACAGCTTCGTCAAGTCCTGCGGGATAGCTAACGCGATGCCAGCCGTCAGACTTCTCAACTGCGCCAATGACGCTTGTGCCATAGCCGCCATAAAGATAGTTCATCTTTACGCCGCAATCCGTCCACGAAAACGCACCATCAGTTGACTTATAGAGCTCACCTGCGTCGGTGAGGATGTAAAGAGCATCATTAGTTCCGGTGAAGGTGTTGATGTCAGCACCCGTCGGGAGTGTAACGTCAGCGACAGCCCAGTTGTCTTCGCCGGGGTTGTTCACCATAGCGACGCTGTACTGTGCACCGTTACTCGTCAAGCAATAGAGCACATCGCCTTGCGCAGCGGTGCGTTGTGACTTGACGGTAGAGAATTTAGAGGGAAGAGCGCGACGCGCAACATCGCCCCACGCCAAAGAGTCTGTCTTAACAGTGTGAACATTCACGCGAATGGTATAGTCGCGTGACACCTCACCACTGAGTGAGACAACGTGCAACTTGACGGGACCGTTGCTGAAGTCAATCGAGTCTGTCGAGTTGGTAATGTAGTTATAGATTGTATCTGCTTGACCGGGACGCGGAACGTGCAACTCGGCAACAGATAAGCCATCAGAAGAGGTGATGACCGGAACGAGCTTAGACACGTCTGTGCCATAAGGCAGTGAGTCTGCATTAAAAATAGATGCCTTCACCAAGTCTATTGAGAAATAAACCGAGTCAAGATCATCCAAAACATCATCATCCTCACTAAGCGAGAACGAGCTAATCAAGACACTTGATGACAACGTGGTCTCAGAATCATCCTCAGAGGAAGAGTTGCATCCCACGAGCCCTAATGTGGCAACGCCGGCAACAGCAAAGCATATAGCTGATTTCTTTATCATGTAGTTACAAAAGTTTTTCAAAGTGCAAAATTAAAATTTCGCATTAAAACAGCCAAGCCATATTTAATAAATCGCACATTTTCTGACGTTTTTATAGGTTTTTAACGTCAACTAACGAGTTTTGCGAATAAAATTTAACTTCATTATTAACAATTCTTTCCGTCCATAAAAGCTCACTGTCGATGTGTGGTGCTCGTGCCGTTCCACGTTCTCCTAAAGCGAAGTCGGCGACCTCAACCCGTGCGACATCCCACAGTCCGGATTCCACAAACGAATGGAGCACTTCTGCCCCACCCTCAACGAGGAGTGACGTTATGCCGGCGTGATACAATTGGTTAAGTAATTGGTCAACTGAAAGGTGTTCTTTTATGACCAATGGCTCGCGCTGCATAACAGCCGCTGACATCGGCACTCTGCCCCTGCCGTCAAGTATAACAACACGCGGCGCGCGTCCCCAGTGCCAACAGCGCACATCGAGACGCGGATTGTCAGCTAAGACCGTCCCCGAACCGACAAGTATTGCGTCATGAAAAGAGCGTAATCTGTGGACTAATGACTGAGACAGCGTTGACGAAAATCGCATGGGCTTTTCATCGGCGCTGCGCTTATGGTCAAGCCAACCGTCAACACTTTGCGCCCATTTTAGCGTAACGAATGGACGGTGGCAAGTGTGAGCTGTCATGAAGCGAGCGTTCAGTCGTCGGCTCTCCTCGTCGAGCACGCCCGTTGCGACCTCGACACCAGCCTCGCGCAACATGGCAATGCCTCGACCGCTGACCTTCTCAAAAGGGTCAACAGCCGCGACGACAACTCGCGGAATATGTTTGTCGATAATCAGCTTGGCACAGGGCGGAGTTTTGCCATAATGAGAGCAGGGCTCGAGTGTTACATACATGGTGCAATCTCGCAACAGTTGCTCATCCTTGACCGAAGCAATAGCATTAACTTCGGCATGACCCGTGCCGCAGAGACGGTGCCAACCTTCGCCGATAATGGAGCCGTCAGCAGCGACAATCACTGCGCCCACCATAGGGTTTGGCGAAGTGAAGCCCATGCCATGACGCGCCAACTCAAGAGCGCGTCTCATATAATCAGGGTTTATATCCATTTCATAAAAAAACAATATCACTACGGCACACGGTCGCAGCACATCAAACATTTGTCAGAAGCCAAACTTCAGAACGATGCAAAGATACGACAAAGTATTAAAAA
>CAYYAA010000127.1:0-5728 GCA_964469875.1 uncultured Bacteroides sp. | reverse complement strand
GCTGAATGGGAAAAGAAAATTCCTTTGCGCCGTGGCGGTAAACCCGAAGATATTGCAAATGTCGCAACATTCCTTGCTTCAGATATGTCTTCTTATGTTAGCGGTCAAGTTATCCAAGTTGACGGTGGTATGAACATGTAATAGTTAACATACTGAATTAAATAGACAAACGGCATTAATCCCTACATGGGGTCAATGCCGTTTGTCTATTTATTACAATACCACAATATTTTTGGATTTTTTGTACATTTAATATTTTAGAAAATCCGATTTTTTATCGTATATTTGTAGAATTAATTAGATAAAGATGCTTACATATACAACGCAATTAAAGAAATTGGTGCTCCCTGAATACGGTCGCAACATCCAAAATATGGTTGACCATTGCATGACTATTCAAGATCGCGATGAGCGCACTCGCTGCGCAAAAACAATTATCGCGGCGATGAATGTTCTATTCCCAACAAATGGCGACCCGGAAGCATATACTCGCAAATTGTGGGATCACTTAGCCATTATGAGTGATTTCCAATTAGATATAGATTGGCCTTATGAGCAAATCAAGCCTGACATACTCGTGACACAACCTGATAAATTGCACTATCAACCTGATAATGTAAAATATAGACAATACGGGTTATACCTACCCAAAATGGTTAGTAAAGCTGCGGCTATGGAGGAAGGTGAAGATCGCACTGCACTCATAATGTTGCTCGCTAATCAAATGAAAAAATTAATGCTTGCAGTGAACAAAGATGGTGTTGATGATATAAAGATTTTTAAAGATTTGCGCTTAATGAGCAACGGCGCAATTAATCTTGACCCGGAGACAGTTCATCTTCATGACTTTAAGCAAGCACCGGTGCAAACAACCAAAAAGAAAAAGAAAAAATGATACGTCTCAACGAACTTACGCCCATAGGCACTATTTATAAACCACACGGCATCAACGGAGAGGTATCAGCCTCTTTTGACACAAATGTCAATCCAAATGCCTTGCGGTGTATCGTTCTTGATTGCGACGGCATCTTTGTTCCGTTCTTTATAAATTCAATCAGAAGTCGCGGCTCTCAAGCGGTATTAATGATAATTGATGGATTTAGTAATGAAAAAGAAGTCGCTCAATTGTCAAATAAAACGATATACGGTGTTACTGCCGAACTTGAAGATGATGACATTACAGAAGATGATGAGCTTGATGATGAAGACGGATTTTATGCTTCTGACTTCATCGGTTACACAATCATTGATGATAAGAATGAAAAAATCGGCAAAATTATCGCTATTGACGACCGTACAGATAATTTCTTGTTTGTTGTCACATCAAGAGCAGGAAACGAAACATATATCCCGGTAGCTGATGAATTTATAACAGGCATTGATACAACAGCCAAAACATTGACAATGGACTTGCCTATAGGCTTAATAGATTTATAACAAAAAACTTACCAATCTCTCTCACTATGGAATTTGACGAACAAAATGCTATAGACTTCATCCGTGAGAATCTGCCAAAAGATTACCTCGCTAATTACGACGATGATGAAATACTGAACGTCATAGACATAATATTTGATTACTATGATGAATCAGGCATGTTAGATATAGACTTATCCGATGACGACGATGATGATTTAGACATTGACGCATTGGTCAATTATGTGACTAAAATATTGCGCAAAGATAAATTATCTCCAATCGCTGAACAACATATTAGACCAATAGTTTTAGCGGAGCTTGATTATGAAAAGACTCTTGACATTTAAAAAGATTTTATTGGTCTTTGCGTTGTGTTGCACTACTGCATTCGTATATGCTGATGAGGAAGAGCAATTGGACGAACTCGAAATGAGTGTTGAAGAGAACCTCGCAGTCCCAGTTATTCCAACTAAGTCTAAAGCAACAGTTGTCACATTCATGCAATATCTAAGCAAATCGCTTAAATCGGCAAATTTGAATGTGGAAACTATGCGAAATGACGAAGTCCTGCATATTGTAATGCCTTGCTCAGACTTGTTCAGCCCAAACGCAATTGAGCTGAAAGAAAGCGGTAAGAATAAGCTATCAACTTTGAAGTCTGTTGTGGCCAATCCTAAACTTTACAAAGTCCTTGTTGCTGTGCACACAGATAACACCGGAGATAATGAATATGCAGACAGTATAACAGAAGCTCGAGCAACTTCTATTGACCAGTGCCTCTTTGAAGTCTCCGGCGGTGTGGACACCGGCGTTATCCCTTATGGTCTCGGTCGTGACGAACAATTGACCGATAATTCGTCAATTGAGCTAAGAGCCAAAAATCGTAGAGTTGAGTTTTATATCATTCCGACTTTGGCGCTCGTTGATAAATTACGTAATAAATAATGTAATATTCACTGCTGTTTCAGTTTAAATAACTAAATTTGCAAAACTAAAACAACATCAAACTATGGGTTTATTTAGCTTCTTTTCTAAAGAAAAAAAACAAACACTTGACAAAGGTCTCGAAAAAACCAAAGAAGGCGTTTTCAGCAAGCTAAAACGTGCTTTCATCGGTCGCCGCACTATTGATGATGACTTCCTTGACGAGCTTGAGGAAATTTTCATCACAAGCGATGTTGGCGCTGAAACAACCTTGAAAATTATCGAACGCATACAAGAAAGAGCTTCTCATGACAAATATGTTGATATGAACGAGCTTAACAATATGTTGTGCGATGAAATTACCGCATTACTTGCCGAAAATAACGGTGCAAAAGAGACTGTTGACTTTACTGTACCTGAAGGAAATAAACCATATGTGATAATGGTTGTCGGCGTTAACGGCGTTGGCAAGACAACAACTATTGGCAAACTTGCATACCAATACAAACAAGCCGGTAATAAGGTTATGCTCGGTGCTGCTGACACATTCCGCGCCGCCGCCGTTGAACAACTTGACGAATGGGGTAAACGCGCTGATGTCCCGGTTGTCAAACAGAAACTCGGTTCAGATGCCGCTGCTGTTGCATACGATACCTTATCATCAGCTGTTGCACAAGGTTATGACGTAGTCATAATTGACACAGCAGGCCGTCTCCACAACAAAAAAGGCTTAATGGATGAGTTATCAAAAATTAAGCGAGTAATGGAGAAAGTCGTTCCCGGTGCTCCTCATGAAGTACTGCTTGTTCTTGATGGCTCGACAGGTCAAAATGCGTTTGAACAAGCACGCCAATTCTCTGCTGCAACTCAAGTTACAGATTTAGCTATCACAAAACTTGATGGAACAGCAAAGGGTGGGGTAGTAATAGGAATCAGCGACCAATTCAAAATACCCGTAAAATATATAGGCCTTGGCGAAGGTATAACAGACCTTCAATTATTCAACAAAAAAGAATTTGTAGAATCGTTATTCGGAAACAGATAAAATTCAAGTTATTGGCAGATTAATATGGTTAGACGCCGTAAGATTAACATTATAACGATGGGGTGTTCAAAAAACCTCGTCGATTCTGAACGCCTATGCAAAATGTTTGACTCAGCCGGTTACAACGCCTCATTTGATGAGGATGGCTTTAAAGGTGGGTCTGTTGTGATTAATACCTGTGGTTTTATTGGCGATGCCAAAGAGGAATCTGTCAATATGATTATCGAAGCTATTAATGCTAAGAGTGAAGGACTCGTAGATAAAGTATTTGTTATGGGTTGCCTTGCTGAACGATATAGCGCAGAACTACCAGCAGAACTTCCTGAAGTTGATGGCTGGTATGGCAAATTTGACTGGACAAAAATCATAAATGACCTTGCGGTTAGTGTGCCAAAAGATTTGCCGACATGGGAACGTATATTGTCAACGCCCTCACACCATGCATACGTCAAAATAGCCGAAGGCTGTAACAGATTTTGTGCATTCTGTGCAATTCCATTAATTACAGGACGTTATCAGTCAAGACCAATTGACGAAATACTTGATGAAGTTACATCTTTAGTCGCACGTGGTGCTAGTGAATTTAATATTCTTGCACAAGATCTTTCATACTATGGCCATGACATTTATGGACATTCAGCATTGGCAGAACTTATCGACCGCATGGCGGGTCTAAACGGTGTGCATCGCATAAGATTACATTATGCTTACCCGGCTGATTTCCCTTACGACATACTACCGGTAATGGCAAAACATAAAAATGTCTGCAAATACCTCGACATCGCCTTACAACACATTAGTAACAAAGTCCTCAACAACATGCGTAGACACATCAACGGGGAAGATACTCGCAAACTCCTCGCTCGCATCAGAGAAGAAGTCCCGGGCATCCATATCCGCACAACATTAATGGTCGGATTTCCCGGCGAGGGCGAAGCAGAATTTGAGGAACTCAAAAAGTTTGTCCGTGAGCAACGCTTTGAACGCATGGGCGCATTTGCTTATTGCGAAGAAGAAGACACTTATGCAGCACAACACTTTGAAGACAGCATACCAGAAGATGTCAAGCAGCAACGCCTCGATGAGATTATGGCTATTCAAGAGGAAATAGCCCTAAGCAACAATCGCTCTAAGATTGACAAGACATTGGAAGTCGTTATTGACAGCGAAAATGATGATTACTATGTAGGACGTACAGAATTTGACTCACCTGAGGTTGATCCGGAAGTTCTCATTTCTAAAACAAAAAAATTAAAAATCGGCGAATATTATAATGTCAAAATAACATCCGCAGAGACATTTGAATTATTCGGAATCCCGGTATAAACGTATGCTGTTCAATAATAAATTATATAAAGCAATAAAAGGATGCCTGCTATTAGGCATCCCTTTTGCTGTTTGGCGTAAACCTTCTTCAACAGATATTAAATTCTGTTCTAATCCTACAATTTCAATTTCAAGTTCAAAAGCAGAGCCTATCTTCAATATTAATCTTTGGAATACTGAAACAATAGTCTCAATACACAACGAGTTAAATCTTGACCAAACACTGTCATTACTTGAAGAACAAAACACCAAAATTTGCAGGTTGACGACCATTGAATGCGAGGCGACAAATAGGAATGACTATATTAAAAATGTATCAAATCTTATTAATACGCTCAAACTTCGAGGCGGCAAAACTGTAATATCGCGTACTACAGTCGGCAGTGCAACAGACATAGATTGGTGCGCCGTTGCTCAGCGTTACTTCAAAAAGTTTGATAACACATTCACATACCTTTATTACACTCCTATGACAGGAGCATGGCTTGGCGCGTCTCCTGAGCTTCTGCTATCTTATGACAAATGCTCAGGTCAAATATCAACGATGTCATTAGCCGGGACAAGATGTACCACAGCAAATGACATTCCATGGGATGACAAAAATAAAAAGGAACAACAAATTGTTACAGACTTTATAGTTAGCACATTAAACAGTGTGGGATTGGATGTAAATATTGGAGAAGTTACAACACTCAACTACGGATCTATAGAACATTTATGCACCCTCATTTCTGCTATAATCCCAAGCGGTATATCATTCTTGGACTTAACAAGCAAGCTCAGCCCGACACCTGCATTGGCAGGCTATCCACGAGAAAAAGCCCTAAACGAGATTTCGCAAATAGAACGGCATAAAAGACAATGCTATGGAGGATACATCTTTATTGATGATAAAAATCGAGCTGAAGCCTATGTCAATATACGTTGTGTAACCTTTGATAATAGACAATGGTGCATATACACAGGCGGTGGTATAACAGCTGATTCTGATGCTATATCAGAATGGAACGAAAC
>CAYYAA010000126.1:0-5790 GCA_964469875.1 uncultured Bacteroides sp. | reverse complement strand
TCGCGAAAACCACGGTTTTTAAACCTTTTAACGATTATATTCAGTTATAATGTGTAACTTTGTGACCAATATCAGATTTATTGCTAATTAGCACCCAATCATTAAGATGAATTTTAAACACATCAGTCTATGTCTGCTCGCAAGTGCTACTGCATTTTTGAGCCCTGCACAAAATAACATTATCGAAGAAGTGGCATGGCTTATCGGAGATGAGCCTATATATAAATCAGAAATTGAGCAAACTTATTTGGAGATGCAACAAGACCGCCAAGCTATTTCCGGCGACCCTTATTGCGTTATCCCTGAACAAATTGCCATTGAACGCTTGTTCTTGCATCAAGCTGATTTGGATACCGTCGAGGTGCAAGAGTCAATGGTGCAGCAACAAGTTGACGGTCAGATGAACTACTTGGTGCAACAACTCGGTTCTCGTGAAAAGTTGGAGCAATATTTCCGCAAAGCCTATCCTGACATTCGCGAGTATTACACGACCAATATGCGCAACCGCTATCGTGTAAATCAAGTGAAGCAGTCTCTCGTAAAGAATTTGAAGGTAACGCCGGGCGATGTTCGCCGCTATTATAACAACTTGCCGGAAGACAGTATTCCTTTTGTTCCGCTGCAAGTTGAAGCTAAGATTATCACACTCAACCCTATTATCCCCCGTCAAGAAATCGACAATGTAAAGGCGCGTTTGCGTGACTATGCCGACCGTGTTACGCGTGGTGAGGCAGAGTTCTCGACTTTGGCAATCCTTTACTCAGAGGCTCCTGAAGGTGTGCGTGGTGGTGAAATTGGCTTCATGGGACGTGGTCAGCTTGTGCCTGAATATGCTGCCGTTGCCTTTAACTTGAATGACCCCAAGAAGGTGTCTAAAATTGTTGAGACTGAATATGGCTATCATATCATCCAATTGATAGAGAAACGCGGTGACCGCATCAACACTCGCCACATCTTGCTACGTCCGAAAGTTGACGAGAAGGATTTGGCAGAAGCTATCACTCGCTTGGACTCTGTTCGCTCGGATATTGTCAACAATAAACGCATCAGCTTTGAAGAAGCAGCACGCTATATCTCGCAAGACAAGGACACTCGCATGAGCGAAGGCGTTATGGTCAATAGCTCAACGGGAACTACACGCTTCGAGATGTCGCAGTTGCCTCAAGAAGTTGCAAAAGTTGTCGCAGATATGCAGCCCGGCGATGTGTCAAAGCCGTTCATCATGCGAGACCCGAAGCGTGATCGCGAAATCGTCGCTATCGTTAAGTTGACAAGCCGTTTGGATGCTCACAAGGCTAACCTCTCTGATGACTTCCAAACACTTAAAACTATGTATGAGGAGTCTCGTCAAGAGCAAATTATCAAAGATTGGATTGAAAAGAAGATTCATGACACATATATCCAAATCGAAGACGGATGGCGTGGTTGTGACTTCGAGCATAAAGGCTGGATTAAGAGCAAATAAAACATCCGACGGCAGTTTTATGCCGCTATATTTGTCGCTATTTAGCTTGTAACCAAATAAAATTAACTCTTATCATATTGATAATGAGATTACGCAGATTATCATCTATTGCCGCTATATTGGCTATAACTATCCTGCCGATGTTAGTAGCATCCGCAGCAAAGCCTACGCGTCGTCCGGCGATAAAGCCACAAATACCGACCGCAAACCGCTCGGCTGGCAATCGTGTATTCCTTGAACACGCTGATGTCCTCAATAAACTGTCAACTGACGAGTATATGGTCGTGTCAGGTAATGTCGTGTTCAGCAAAGGACCGATGATTATGAAGTGTGACAGCGCACACTATTATCAGCTCACAGAGTCAATGGATGCGTTTGGTCATGTCAGCATGGAGCAGGGCGATACGCTCTTTGTTTATGCTGATGAGCTGAACTATAACGGTGTCGAAGAAATCGCGTATCTCTATGCCGACTATGGCAAGAAGGTCAGAATGATTAACCGAGATGTCAAGTTGGAGACAGATGAGTTTGTCTATGACTTGAGGGCAGATCTTGGCTACTATACGGTTGGCGGTGTCCTGACCGACCCAAAGAATGTGTTGACCTCTGTTGAGGGTGAATATGTACCGTCAACTAAAGAGGCTAATTTCTATGTCGATGTTCATCTCAATTCACGTTCCAAAACCGACACTCTTGACATTTACAGCGACACCTTGTATTATAATACCAACACTCATGTTGCCGAGCTTTATTCGCCGAGTGAGGTGGTCAATGCACGAGGTATAATCTATACTGACCAAGGCACCTATGACACAAACCATAACCTCGCAAACCTTTACAATCGTTCAACCGTTGTGTCTCGCGAAAATCATCACTTGACAGCTGACACCATCATGTTTGACCACGAGAAAGGCTATGGCGAGGCTTTCGGAAATGTCGTGATGCGAGACTCTACGCATCAAGCTGAAGCCTTTGGCGATTATGGTTTCTACAATGAATTGACCGATAGCACATTTATTACCGGCCATGCCGAGCTTAGGGAATACCGACAAGAGGATACGCTCTATGTTCATGGACGATATATCGAAACATTCCGCACATTTGACACAATACATATCGAGGCGGATTCGGCTTTGAACCGTCCCGAGTCGATAAAGGTGGACACAACACACGTGTCTGTTATATATCCGCGTGTGCGCTTCTTCCGCACTGATATGCAAGGTGTGTGTGACTCTATGCGCATGACGCAAAGAGACTCCACTATGCGCATGTATATTAATCCTGTTGTCTGGAATGACGAGCAACAAATCTTTGGTAATATCATCGAGGTAGAGGTCAACGATTCGACCATAAAACGAGCGATTTTGCCTGACCAAGGATTTGCAGCTCAAGCCATCGAAGGCGACCAATTTAACCAACTGAGCGGCAAGAAAATGATTGCTGACTTTGAAGAAGGTAATTTGCGACGACTGTTTATTGACGGTAACGTCGAAATAATAATGTATCCTGAGGAGAACGACTCCACTATTAATAAAATGGTAAATGCCGAGAGCAGTTACCTCGAAGGTTGGTTTAAAGGCCGCACAACTGAGCGTATTAAGCTGTGGCCCGAAACGACCGGTACGGTTACGCCAATGTTTATGGCGCGTAAAGCCCTATACTATTTGCCAAAATTCAAATGGTTTGAATCTATACGTCCAACTTCTCGCGAAGATATATTTGTGATACCAAAGGAGATGGACGATATTATGGATGCAGCCCGCAAACCACAAGAAGACTAATTATGACTGATTATCCTCGCACAGAGACTGTTAAACAAGTACACGAATTAATCCGCAATCAAGAATTAACTGAGGCAATGCGCGTCAGCGGTGAGGCGCTCGCTGTATATGACAGCGAGTGGCACAACAGCGTGCGCAACGGCAAACCTGTGTTGTCGCTAATTGCTGATATTGCTGTAATGGGAACGGCTCATGTTTTTGCCTTGAGCATGGCGGGTAGTCATCAAGATGCTTTTGCAACATCACTAATGTTGCTGATAGAGGTTGATGCGTCTAAGGTCGATTATAACACAATAATTTCTGAAGCGCGTGCGCTTTATTCTATGGCAACGCAGTCGGCTTATGAGTTGGCTATGCAGTTGCAGGAATCGCCCGGTTTTGACGCAATCATGACCACTCTGAGCCGTTTGGCTTCAGTTACATATTATCTTTATCAGAAGGAGGGCGAAGTCGGTGTGGATAGCTCTTCGCGCGCTATGACCTATGAAATCTTGTCTATGATGAAAGAACTTGGTGCAATACAAGCGCCCACCATAGACCTCAACGGCACTGCCGTTTCACCGACATCAATCAAAGAAATACTTGCTGACACTATCGCACTTGTACACTCAATCGGTTTGATGTAAAAGGCGTAGACTATTCTTCGCCCCAGCGTTGTTGTTGACGTTGGGCTGATGCGGCTTCTGCGGCATTATCTGCGGCATGCCATAGTCTTAATCCGGTGAGCTTATCGGGCAAATATTGTTGACGGATAAAGTGACCGGGATAGTCATGTGGATAGAGATAGTTTGTGCCATATCCGAGCTTTTTCATCAGTCCGGTGGGGGCGTTGCGCAAGTGCAGCGGCACCGGGAGGTCACCTGTCTGCTCTACTATTTGCAAGGCATTGTTAATGGCATTGTATGCAGAATTGCTCTTGGGTGAGGTCGCAAGGTAGACGGTACATTCTGCCAAAGGTATGCGACCTTCGGGCATTCCTATTTTCTGTATAGCTTCGTAAGTGGCATTAGCGAGAAGTAGGGCGTTGGGGTTTGCCAATCCGATGTCCTCGCTTGCGCTTATGACCAAACGTCGTGCGATAAACTCAGGGTCTTCACCACCGGCTATCATTCGTGCCAACCAGTAGACGGCAGCGTCGGGATTGCTGCCGCGGATGCTTTTAATGAAAGCCGAAATGATATCATAGTGCATTTCGCCTTTCTTGTCGTAGGCTTGCGGGTTTTGTTGCAGGCGGTCGGTGACAATTTTGTCGTTGATGACAAGGTCTTCGCCAATGGCTGTTGATTGCTCTATTAGTTCAAGTATGTTGAGGAGTTTGCGAGCATCGCCACCTGAGTAGCGGAATAGGGCGGCTGTTGATTCGACTTTGACAGTGTATCGGCTCAGCACTACGTCAGTGGTCAATGCACGGTCAAGTAATTTTTGTAATTCTTGCTCATTTAGTGGACGTAAGGTGTAGACCTGTGCGCGGGAGAGTAGGGGACGTATCACTTCAAAAGACGGGTTCTCGGTCGTTGCGCCGATGAGAGTAACCGTGCCATTTTCGACAGCTCCCAACAGACTGTCTTGTTGTGACTTGCTGAAACGATGTATTTCGTCAATAAATAAGATAGGACGTCCGGTAGAAAACATGCTCTGAGCCTCACGACGGCATTGGTCAATTACATCGCGCACATCTTTCACGCCAGAGGTGACGGCAGAAAGCGTGTGAAACGAGCATTTTGTCGTGTTTGCAATGATGCGAGCGAGTGTTGTCTTGCCCACTCCGGGAGGGCCCCATAGGATGAATGATGCAACATTTCCGCTGTCAATCATGCGACGCAATATGCAGCCCGGACCGACTAAATGTGTTTGACCGATGTATTCGTCAATGGTGTGCGGTCTCAATCGCTCGGCAAGTGGTTCTGTGGACATTTTTGTTGGGATTGTGTTGTGTCTTATATTAAAATGAGGAATTAGGAATTTGAAATTCCCAATTCCTCATTACATTATTCTTGTATTAAGATTACTTACCTTCGATAAGTGATGTTACGTGAGCCATCTTTTCGTTGTAGTAAGCAGCTTTGTCTTTGTCTTTAGCAATGTTGCCGTAGTAGAGGTATGCAAAAGTATAGCCCTCTTTGTAGAGTGAGAGTTGGTTGTCAGAGTTAGAGGGGTTAGCGTTTGCGGGGTCTTTGTCGAGCAATTCAAACATCTTTTGGTATGTGTCAATTGCGTTTTGGTCGGGTTGATTGCCGTTGCGAGCGATGTAGAGACGAGCCTTGCGTTGGTAGAGAGATGCTTGCGGCTCGGCGCGTTCAATCACTTTGTCGATGTATTCGAGACCGCGGTCAGCCATAGCGACGCGTTGAGTAGCATCGTCTTTGCAGGTAGCGGCAGCGTTGAGGTAGCGACCTGTCATGCCGAGGTAGTCGTTGAGAGACGGGTTCTCTTGGAGTTTGAGATAAGCATCGTATGTTTCGGCAGCCTTAACATAGTCTTTTTGTTCTGAGTATTTAGCGCTGAGCTCTTTGAGGAGGTTAGCGTTTTCGGGGTCTCTTTGAG
>CAYYAA010000125.1:0-5822 GCA_964469875.1 uncultured Bacteroides sp. | reverse complement strand
CTATGCCACGCCATACCTTGCCGACGGTCGTGAGGTGGTAAAGCTCGGCATCAACTTCTCAACCGAGACCCGCAACGTCAGCGACTGGAAGCAAGCGTAATATTATTCAATATAAGTTCAAATGAAAAAGGCTCACCCTCGTGGCGTTAGCCTTTTTTCATTTGAACTTATGTGTTAATGGCCTATACTGATTTTATGCCCAATGTACAAAAAAAATGCAACTAATCTCACGATCCGTTGCATCTAAAACCTATGATTCACTTATTTAATTGTTGCTTGGAAATGATTTGAAAGATTTTTGCAGTATCAATTTTTCGTTTTATGATGTTACAAAGGTATAATTATTTTACGAAATAAATGTAACCTATTTGTAAAATTAACAATTAATAACCCGTTTTTAGTAAATCAAAAATTGTGCAGTCCTTATAATCAACTTGTTGACTCAGGTGCATCTGCGGGCATAATATATAATTTAACAAATGTAGACGTTTTGTAATCATTTAGCTTGTATTAGTTGTAACAGAAGTGTAACAAATTGATTTATAAATATCTATGCGCTATACGGCAGGCAATGAAGTGCCGTTTAGCTTGCGATAGAGGTCAAGAGCATAAACATCGGTCATTGCTGAGATATGGTCGAGTACAGCTTGGATTTTGCCGAAAAGTGTCGGTGCATTGACATCATATTGTTGTGGGAACTTCGCGAGTAGCAGTCGCGAGTAGTTAAGCTCAGGGTGGATAACGGCATTGATGAGCTTATCCATCAAGAAAGTGATGATGCGATTACCGGCAAGCTCCACATCAACAACGTCTCCGGCATTGTAAATCTTAGCCCACGATAGTTGGTTGCATTTGTGATAACCCATGCGCTCGCGCTCGTTGATGTCGCTGAGTAGCGAGCCTGAGAATGTGCCGCTGAGAATGTCATCTTCACGTCGTATAAAAGTCTCGGCACAGCGTTCAACCAATGTGCCGACAACGCATGAGCGGAGATATGATATTTTTTCGTTGGGGTCTTCGACGTGTCCCATGACTTCTATCATGTGTTGGCACTTGTCGGTGTCGAAGTATGATAGCAGAGCGTCAAAGACTTCTTGTGTCGAAAGGATTTTGAGCTTGTGCGCGTCCTCAATGTCCATTACTTCATAGCAGATGTCATCAGCGGCTTCAACGATGTAAACGAGAGGGTGGCGTGCGTATTTGACGCCGGGAGCGTCAAGGCGTATCATGCCAAGCTCATCCGCTACTTTGATGAAATCTTCAGCCTCGGTGGTGAAGAATCCGAACTTGCCTTTGCTTGATGCTAATGAAGATTCGTAAGGATATTTCACTACGGAGGCAAGTGTGGAGTAAGTCATGGCAAATCCACCTTTGCGGCGACCTTTGAACTGGTGTGTCAACATTCTGAAGGCATTTGCATTGCCCTCAAAGCGTATGAGGTCTGACCACTGGCTCTCGGTCAGCTGAGAGCGCAATTCGCGTCCCGCACCTTCGCTGAAGAACGTGGCAATGGCTCTCTCGCCGGAGTGTCCGAAAGGAGGGTTGCCGAGGTCATGCGCTAAACAGGCTGCTGCCGTGATGTCTCCGATGTGGCTAAAGAGGTCAACCCATGGCTCTGTGGCGTAGCGGCGGCGCAGTGCCGTCGCAATGCTGTCAGCCATTGATTTGCCGACACAAGCCACTTCGAGAGAGTGGGTGAGGCGGTTGTGCACAAAGATGCTGCCCGGCAGTGGGAATACTTGCGTTTTGTTTTGCAAGCGTCTGAAAGGCGATGAAAACACGAGCCTATCGTAGTCGCGTCGGAAGTCGGTGCGAGTGAGGCTCTTTTTTGTGTCATGATAATCTTCAAGCCCAAATCGCTTGTCGTTTATCAGTGTCTGCCATTGCATCTTGGTACACATAATTTATATGCTTTTTATTCTGTTTGCTCGTCGCCTTCGAGCTCTTCGAGTTCCTCTTCATCGTCAGCATCTTCGGCATCGCCGTTAAGCTCAGACGGATGTTTGATGAAGTATTGGTGCAGCAATTCGCTGATGTCGAAGTAATATCCCGCAGGGTCGTTAGCGTTTTTTTGTTCAACTATTATGTGGTCATATTGCGGTGGCTCGAATTGCTGAGCCGTTGCAGTGTAACCTGATATATTTAGGAAGTCGTACTCATGTTGCGGATAAACGACTATCCATGCGTTTTCGGAGTCTAAGCCGGTGCCGGAGGCAGCGATGACCAAGAGTAGGTGGTTGAGCTTGTACTGCCAGATTTTAGCGAGGTCATATTTGCCGTTTTGCTCATAGACATATACACGGTTTGTCAGTTGTCTAAGGTCGAGCGGGTTGTCGGCGAGCGCTTTTATTGCGTAGTTGAGCATCTTTTGTCGCTCATCGCGTGTGCGTTTCTCTTTGGCATATATTGGCGCAAGTGCATCGAGTGTCTTTTGGTCTACCGCACTTCTGTAAGGGTCGTAGTCTTCTTGAAAGAATGTGCCGTAATAAAGGTGTTGGAACGCTTCGCTCGTCATTATCGTGTCATTGCCTAAGAACTCTTTGAGCAATTTGGGGTAATAGTATTCAGAGTTCTCATCATTGACGGCACGCTCAATAGCCTTGAGGTCGGGTTTGCCGAGCGTTTGCCGGGCATTGCTCGCAGCGAAGCCCGGCAGCCATAAGCAGGCTGCTGCTGTGATGGTGATTAGCGAGGTTAATATATGTCGTGTCATGTGTCTCTAATGGTTTTGTTAGCTACTCTATGCAGTAGCTCAAAATAGTTGTAATGATTTTGAAGTTTACTATTGCGGGCAGTCCGGCGACCATCAGCAGGTCTCGTAAACCACGCAAGCCGGCAGATGTCCTGCCAAGCGGAGTGCGTTGATAAGCCATTGCCGCGAAAACGGCACCTATACACGAAGCAACAATCAAGAGTGACGGTTTGTTCATCAGAAGTCCCAAAAGTGCGCCGATTAATGCACCTGTGGTGACATATACGTGCGCGTATATGCCGGACTTGTCAGGCTTGGGTTGTTGCAAAACCAAAAACGTGGTGATTGCTGTAGCAATGCCCCAAAAGACAAGTTGTGATGCTGTCAGCCCGAGCTCTCCGGCAGAACAAAGCATCGCAATATAGGATAGCACGACAGCGGGCATTCGCGGCACGAATGTAGCGCAGAGTGCGGCACCGGCTAAGCCTACGGCGAAGATATAAAGCGGAGAAGCAGTTATGGCAACAGTTATCATAATTTAGATGCATTAGTGAATGGCTAATCCATTTTCTACAAAAGTAATAAATTCGGTCGATAATAAATTGTATTTTTATTGTTTTTTGTATGAATTTACAATAATTATATGGTAATTAGCTGATTGGGCCAAAGATAAGCCAAAAAGAAGAGCGACCCGATATGGGCCGCTCTGATAGGGTTTGCGGGATAAGTCTGAAGGATGTTATTCCTCGATATTTTCAGATCTTGGTGCTTGGTCGGTGACTCCACTTTCTTGTGTAAGCAGTGCGACCGGTGCTGTGTCAGGTCTTTCGTTAGTTGAAGCCGGCGCGTCAGTGACTTCTGTCACTTGAGCGGCTGAGTCTTCAGCTTGACTTTCCTGCGGCTTGCGTCGGGTGTTGCGACGACGACTTGCCGGTTTAGTTGTAGTCTGTTCCGCGTCATTCTCGACTTTTTCGATAGCCGGAGCTTCTATTTGAGGCTCTGTATTGTCGGTGTCGGAGCTTGGCGTTGTATTCTCGGCAACTTCTGTAGTTGTTTCGACAGGTGTGCTGTCTGTGACTTCTGTGGCGTTGTCGGGTGTAGTTTCAGCTTTGACCTTTTGTTTCTTTTTCTTCTTAGGCTTAGGTGTCGGCTCTACTGTTGGTAGCGTGTCGTTAGAAACTTCGTCAATCTTATCGAGCGCGATTTGTTGCTTTTGCTTAGCCTTGTTGCCTTTGCTTTGTTGCTTGTCGGCTTTGTCGGCAGCTTCAGCGGCATCGCAGCGGTTCTTCGCTTTATTGCGTGTCTTGTCAGATGACGATGCGTTCATGTCTTTTTCTTCCTTGAGGTCAATCTCGTTGCGGTCTTTATCGAGCACTCGATATTGAAGGTAAGCGAGAGATTGGTCTGGGAGAACCTTGAATTTTCGTCCGAGTTTGCGACGCCATTGACGATAAATCGAGTTGAAGATGCCACGTTTGATGTATGCCTCAACATAGGGGTGAACATACATGATAAAGTTGCTGACATCGAGTGTGTTGACGAGATACTCGAGTTTCTCGAACAGTGTGTCTGTGAACAGTAGTGAAGGTTGCACCTCGCCCTTGCCGAAGCAAGAAGGACAGGTCTCTGTTGTGGTGATGTCAAGAGCCGGGCGCACGCGCTGGCGTGTTATCTGCATCAGTCCGAATTTGCTTAGCGGAAGGATGTTGTGACGCGCGCGGTCGTTGCTCATGATTTGTTTCATGTGCTCATAGAGTTGCTGGCGGTGTTCGCTCTTGTACATATCAATGAAGTCAATAACGATGATGCCTCCCATATCGCGCAGTCGCAATTGTCGCGCAATTTCTTCGGCGGCACGGAGGTTGACTTCGAGAGCATTGCTTTCTTGGTCAACCGCGCCTTTTGAGCGGTTGCCGGAGTTTACGTCAATGACGTGCAGTGCTTCGGTGTGTTCGATGATGATGTATGCGCCGGAACGGAATGATACGGTCTTGCCAAACGATGATTTTATTTGGCGTGTGATGCTGAAGTTGTCAAATATCGGCTCGTCTTTCTCGTAGAGTTTGACAATTTCTTTTCGTTCCGGAGCGATGAGGCTGACGTATTTTGTGATTTGAGAGTGTATCTCTTTGTCGTTGACATAGATATTCTCAAATGTAGGACTGAATACATCGCGAATCATGCCTACGATGCGGCTCTCTTCTTCAAAAATGAGGGAAGGAGCTTCGACTCGTTGAGCTTTGCTGATAGCGTCTTCCCAACATTGTACAAGCGTTTTCAACTCGTGGTTAAGCTCGGCCACGCGCTTGCCTTCGGCAGAAGTGCGCACGATGACACCGAAGTTCTTTGGCTTGATGCTCTCAATGAGCTGTCTGAGGCGCAGCTTCTCTTCGGTGGTCTTGATTTTTTGTGAGATTGAAATCTTGTCGTTGAAGGGTATCAGCACAAGGAAACGGCCCGTAAATGTTATCTCTGTCGTCAAGCGTGGACCCTTAGACGAAATGGGCTCTTTGACGATTTGAACGAGCATCTCACGTCCGGTCTGCAAGACATCGGTGATAGTGCCGTGCTTGTCAATATCCGGCAGGAGTTTCATCTTGGAGATGGATGGGACTTTCTTGCGGTCTTCCATCAATTGAGAGACAAACTCAGAGTAAGATGCAAAGTGAGGGCCAAGATCTAAATAGTGAAGGAAAGCATCCTTTTCGTATCCCACTTGAACAAAGGCGGCGTTTAGTCCCGGCATCAATTTTTTAATCTTTGCCAAGTAGATGTCGCCGACCGCATAAGATATGTTTCGCGCTTCTTTTTGCAGCGAAACGAGACGCGAATCCTCTAACAAGGCTATAGAGGCCTCGTTGGGCTGGACATCTATTATCAGTTCACTTTTCATTTGTTTAAGGGGTGCTCAAAAGGGAGCTTTAAAGGGGTAAGGGAGGAGCTGCATAGCATAACTCCTAAAAACATACAAAGAACAAACTTCGGCGGGGAGACAATCCCGCAAGGACGCCCCGTGGCAAGTTTGTTCTTCATATAGCGTTTGTGATAAGGTTGTCACCTATCGAATCATCTTATTTCTTCTTGTGACGATTCTTTCTCAGGCGTTTTTTGCGCTTGTGGGTAGCCATCT
>CAYYAA010000124.1:0-5839 GCA_964469875.1 uncultured Bacteroides sp. | reverse complement strand
TACTGCTGACTACGTTGCTGCTCCTACTTTCAGCGTAAAAGAAGGTACTTACTACGAAGCTCAAACTGTAGAATTGGCACAAGCTGATGCTGATGCTATCTACTACACTCTCGATGGCACTGAACCTACCGCAGCTTCTACCAAATATGAAGCAGCTATCGAAGTAGCTAAAACTACTACTATCAAGGCTATCGCTGTTAAGGGTGAAAACGTCAGCGAAGTAGCTGAAGCTACTTATACAATCGCTGAACGTGCACAAGCTAACTCTATCGCTGAAGCTAAATTGATTACCGATGGCGAATTTGTTGTTAACTTCCCGCTCACTGTTGGTTATGCAGCATACTCAAATATCTTTGTAACTGATGGTACTGACTTCATTCAAATCTATAAATCAGGTGCAGGCGATGGTTTGAAACAAGGCGATGTTATCCCCGCAGGTTGGAATGCTACTTACACTTTATACAGTAATGCAACTCCCGAATTGGTGCCCGCAGATGCACTTCCCGCAGTAACTGAAGGTACTTTCACAGCTAAAGAATATGAGGCAAGCGATATCACATCTGACCTCGTAAACAGCGTTGTCGTTATTAAGAACGTAACCTTTGCTGAAGCTACTCCGTCTGCAGCATCTAACTTCGAGGGTACAAGCGGCGATACTACTTTGACATTCCGCAACAACTACAAACTTGATTCTGTTGAAGCAGGTAAATATGATGTAGAAGCAGTTATTAACATCTACAGCGGTGCTGTTCAAGTTTATCCTATCTCTTACACATCATTAGCAGAAACAGGCGTATCAGCTATCAATGCTGACAGCAACGCAGCTGTTGAATACTTCAACCTCCAAGGTGTACGCGTAGCTAACCCCGAAAACGGTATCTATGTTCGTCGCCAAGGCAACAAGGTTTCTAAAGTCGTTATCCGCTAATAAGTAGATATTTAACGATATTTTGCGCCCCGATAGCCACAAAGCCGGCTATCGGGGCGCTTTGCGCTTGCACAATTCGCGAACTTTTTTGTAACTTTGTGGTTGAAATATAGTCAAATTCATTTACCCCAAAGATAGCAAATGAAGTTTTTTGTTCGCTTATTAAGTGCGTTTATCGCGCTGACTGTCAGCGCGAATGCTGTTGCCGAAATTCCGACGGGCTATTATAGCTCGCTTAATGGTAAGAAAGAAGGAGAGCTGAAGACGGCGATTTATAAAATCGTGCGCAATTTTACGCTCATATCATCATATAGTGACCTTCCGCGTTATTTCCAAACGACAGATGTTTATCCCAACAGCCGCAGATGGTGGGATATGTATTCAGATATACCCTTGTATTCGCCGTCATTCAGTGGCTTAAATCGCGAGCACTCCTTCCCCAAGAGCTGGTGGGGCGGCTCGACAGATGTGTCGGCTTATGTTGACCTCAATCACCTCTATCCGTCGGAGGCTACGGCTAATGTGGCAAAGAGCAACTATCCGCTCGGCGAGGTTGACCACAATTATACGGTAGCTTTTGAGAACGGCGTTACGACCGTGGGCTATCCTGTTACAGGTCAAGGCGGCGGCGCTCAGCAGGTCTTTGAACCCGCTGATGAGTATAAAGGTGACTTTGCCCGCACATATTTCTATATGGTGACCTGCTATCAAGATTTGACGTGGAAATATAAGTATATGGTCAACCAAAATCTCTATCCGACCTTAAATACGTGGTCTATTAACTTGCTGCTTAAATGGCACCGTCAAGACCCCGTGTCACAGAAAGAGATAGACCGTAATGAGGCTGTCTATGGCTTCCAAAATAACCGTAACCCCTTTATCGACTATCCGGAATTGGCAGAGTATCTCTGGGGCGTGAATGTCGGAAAGGCGTTCTATCCCGGCGCTACTGAAGTCACCGGAGACCCCAACCTGATTACGCCGACACAAGATATGAACCTTGACTTTGGCGAGGTCGCAATTGGCAGCTCCGTTACCCGTCAACTATTCTTCCACGGCGAGAACCTCACGGGCGCATTAGACTTGGTGCTCTACAGCGGCGATAAAGCGATGTTCAAGCTATCGTCAAACTCTCTGAGCGCATCGCTGGTCAATGCCGAAGATGGCTATTGGCTCAATATCACCTACACTCCGACAGAGTTGGGCGACCATGAGACAAAGTTGCTCGTGTCAGAAGGCGGCATCGTCGGCTCTCGCGGCATCACACTGCGCGGCTCATGCCTCGCCGTTCCGACCTTGACAGCCTGCACCGCGCTGCCCGCGTCAGACATCACGTCAGACAGCTATACAGCCAACTGGACAGCTCCCGAGGATGAAGTTATTGACTATTATATCGTTAACCGCACACGCTATGTCAACGGCACGGCTACGCTCGAAGAGCTTGTTGCCGAAGACACTCAGCTCGTGATTGACGACTTCAACGACAGCGACAAAGAAGCATACACCGTTCAGTCGGTGCGCCTCGGTCATCGCTCACCGGAGTCAAATGTTATCTTTGTCGAGCATAGCGGCGTGACAGGAGTCACCACAGGCCAGCCCCTCGCAGTCGTTGCGCTCAGTGGCGCTGTGCGCTTTATCTGCAACGTGCCGCAGACGGGATGCCGCATATATGACATCTCGGGACGTTTGGTGAAGTCGCTTGACATGGTGAGCCAAAACACCGATGTTCCGCTGCCATTAGGCGCTTACATTATCACAACCGACCAGCATAAAACGCCGGTCAAGTTGGTGGTTAAACAATAAAATTTAAAGTTTCAGACATCAAGATGTTACAATATATCTTATGTCTGAAACTTTCGCTTTTTATTTCAAAAAAAACTATTACCTTTGCAATCTAATGACGTAGTACACGGCATTATGGCATGACTACATAATTAATATCTGATGGATTACAGTATTACAGACTTCTTAGGTCTATTAGGTTCCGTAGGTTTGTTCTTATACGGAATGAAAGTTATGAGTGAAGGCTTGCAGAAAGCCGCCGGTGACAGATTACGTAATATCCTGTCAGCGATGACACGCAACCGCTTTGCCGGGCTGTTGACCGGATGCGCTATTACCGCATTGATACAGAGCTCATCAGCATCAACGGTGATGGTGGTCAGCTTTGTGAACGCCGGATTGATGACACTTGCACAGTCAATGGCGGTAATCATGGGCGCGAATGTCGGTACGACCTTCACCGCGTGGATTATTGCGCTGTTTGGCTTTAAAGTCAATATCTCAGTGGCGATATTGCCGCTTATCGGTCTCGCTGTGATACTGCTATTCACCAATAAGAGCCGAGCGAAGTCCATCGGTGAGTTCTTGATAGGCTTCTCGTTCTTGTTCATGGGCTTGGATATGATAGGGACTTATGTTCCTGACCTCCAGAGCAATCCCGAAATGTTTGCCGTGCTGCGCGGATATGCCTCTATGGGCATGCAGTCGGTGCTGATATTTGCCGCTGTCGGTTTGGTGCTGACTATGGTCATACAGTCATCAGCTGCGACCTTTGCTATCACCTTGATAATGTGCAGCAAAGGCTGGATTACCTTTGACTTGGCTTGCGCCTTGGTCTTAGGTAGTAATATCGGTACGACCATCACCCCGATTATCGCGTCATTGAGCGGTAATGTTGCCGCCAAACGTGCGTCAATGGGTCACTTGCTCTTTAACTTGTTGGGCACACTGTGGTGCATCTGCGTGTTCGTGCCCTTCGCCAATATGAACGCATGGCTGACCGAGGCAATCGGTCAAGGCGACCCCAATGCCCTCTACAACTTTGTCAATGGACTCGAGAGCACCAACCCGGAGCTATATAACCACCTCTTTGACAACTCACTGCCGATGAGCCATCCCGTCTTGGCACAAATCGCCGCGATGCAGATGAGCGTGTCATTCGGTCTGTCACTGTTCCACACCACATTTAACTTGGTCAATGTGACAGTGATGATATGGTTCACCGAGCTATATGTTAAGATAGTCGAATACATCGTTCCGACCCGTCACCGTGAAGACGAAGAGTTCACCCTCAAATTCATCTCTCGCGGTCTGTTGAACGCCTCAGAACTCAATATCGCTCAAGCCGAAAAAGAAATGTTTGTCTATGCCGAGCGCATTGGCAGGATGATAAACATGGCTCAAACCCTTATCCACACCAAAGAAAAGAGCGAGGAGTTCAACCAACTCTATTCGCGCTTGGAGAAATATGAAGACATCAGTGACCGCATGGAGCTTGAGATAGCACACTACCTCAACCGATGCGCCGAAGGTCGATTGTCTAATGAAGGTAAACTCAAGATTGCCGCCATGCTCAACATTATCAGCGAAGTTGAGAGTATTGCAGATAGCTGCATGGGCATAGGCAAGATTTTGATGCGCAAAATCCAAAGCAATACAGATTTTAACGAAGAAATCTACAACAATATCGACTCCATGTATGTTTATGTCAAGGAGGCTATGGCTATGATGATTAAGCAGCTCCGCGACGTGGAGAATGTCGGTGAACGCTCACTGATTGACTCCTATAACAAAGAGCGCGAAATCAACAATATGCGCAACACCTTGCGTGGAGCTAACGTCGAGAATATCAATAACCACCACTATGAATATCAAGCCGGCATCTACTACATGGATATCATTAGTGACCTTGAACGCACCGGCGACTATATCATCAACGTCATTGACACCCTCCGCAGCACATTCAGAAAACATACGGCTTAGACCGCAAAATTACAGTGCAGTTAATCTTTAAAATCAATGATGTTACAATTTGATACAGCTATTTGAAGTTAAGATTTGAAGTCGTAATTTTGCCTCAACCGAAATTGCGCGTGGTATGACTTATTCTCCATCTTTAGGTAATATCATCGTTATCGACGATGAACCTAACATCACCAACCTTCTGCAAATCAACCTTGGTTGCGAAGGTTATAAAGTAACTACTGTCAACAGCGCTGCAGACTTCGCCTCTCACAAAAATCTGAAAGAGGTAGACCTCGTTATAGTCGATGCCATGAAGCAAGACTATAACGGACTTCAACTAATCAAAGATCTACGCAATGAGGCCGGATTCCGACGCGTTGGTATCATCGCTTACTCAAGCGAGGACGATGATATGTATCCCGTCGACGCCTTAAATGCCGGTGCCGATGACTATATCCTTAAACCCTTCTCCCTGCGTGAGCTCGTGGCTCGCGTCAAAGCTGTCATGCGCCGTTACGCTTCACAAATTGCCTCTGATGACAAAGTGTCTAAACTTGACTTCAAGACACTCAGCATTGATACTAAAACCCATCAAGTCTTCCTCAATGACGCTCCACTGATTTTGACCAAGACTGAGTATCAAATCTTGGCAATGCTGATGCGCAACATTAACAGCTTTATCTCACGCATTGAGATACACCGCAGCGTCTGGCCTCAAGAGCTCGCCGGCGCTAATGAACGTAAAGTCGATACTAATATTTCACGTTTGCGTAAGAAATTGGGCAGCGTTGCCCACAACCTCATAAACCGCTCAGGGCGTGGCTATATGATTGCAGATGATGAACATATCTCGTCATAATCAGGTTTGGAACATGGCCTTTTAATCGCCGGTGTTACTATTAATTGATATGATAGCAATCTTGGTATTAATTTATGAAATGGATATATATGTAAATAAAAAGGTTTTCTAAATGGCGATTAAAAAGATTTAGCTTGATACCACTCCCTCATACAACCAATTAATTTTTCATAATAATTATTGCTTTGGTAGCAGCGTCTGATCCCGTGGCGTTGCTACTTTTTTGCCCTAATTTGTGCGACGAGGACATAAAAATATAACGCTTTGCTAAAGCCTTAAAACTTTTAGCAAAGCGAGGAGTAACG
>CAYYAA010000123.1:0-5937 GCA_964469875.1 uncultured Bacteroides sp. | reverse complement strand
CCAAGACCTCGCCCTCTACTCACTCAGCACTCAAGGCGCAAACGTAGCTGAACTCGTTGGCTCAAGCAATTTCACAAAAGGCACAACAGTTACCTTTGATGAATGGACAATGACAAGTACACAAACAATCGATTGCTATTCAAATAAATATTTGAAGGTTAAAGCCAGCGATTGCACTATCACAGCCCCCACAGGTAAGAAAATCAAGAAAATTTCATTCGTTGGTAGCGCAAACAACACAAGTAGCGTATCATATATGAGCAACTTCGCAGGAAATAAATACTCAAAGACTGACATTGAGTTCCCTGCAACAAAAGGTGCGAGAAACGTGACTTACACATTCGCTTTAGCAGAATCATCAAGCAGCGTAACTTTCACTCTTAACAGCAAAGAAACATTGCTCTTGATTTACCTCACCTACGAAGACGCAGAATAATTTTTCCTGTTTTTGTAAAAATAAAAAGAGCGTTCACGGATTAGCCGTGGACGCTCTTTTGCAATTAGACCAATTTTGACGGGTCACCGATGTTGTATCGTTGGCGATATTCATTGAGATAATCAAGTATCTCGTAGTCAACATTGCGGATTGTGTAGTTGTAGTCGTCAAAGAATGACATATAGTGATAGATTGCTTTGTGAAGCGCGTAATCTTTCTGCCATTCTTGCGGTTTGAGCTTCATCATCGTTTTGTCAATGCCACGCGCTGCGATGTAAAGCTGTTCTTTAAATCTGAAGTAGCGTGGTCGCATTTCGCCTTCCATGAAGATTCTTCTGTAGGCTGACGTGAACAGACTCAGTGCTGTGCCGTAATATTTATTCTGAAATGCTATGTCAGCTACGGCGTTTACGTTAGCGATGTCACGTAAGACATTTTTGGAGTTGTCAGTCTGAGACTGACACTCATCAGCCATCTTCGACATCATGTCAGGACTGATGCGGGTGATTTTGCCGTTGGGCAGACAGCGCAACACCCGATAGTTTAGTTCTGCTTTCATAATGAATTGGAATTGAAGTGTTTAAAAGAACTCTTATTTCAACTCAATTTGAATGTGTGCAGGAATGAAAAAAGCACAACAATCTCATTGAGACCCTTGTGGGCGTTTGAAATTGTTGTGCTATATATTATAGGTTAAGACCTATTCGTGTGTTAAGTTTGTCCCATAATGGTGTCGTTTAGTCTAACTGACTGAGGCAAAGTTATGCAATTATTTATTCTCTTGCAAATCTTTCTGCGGAAAAACTTTTACTGACACATCGGGTATGACAATATGTCAGTCAGATTGTCATAAAAATAGGGGAGTGGCAGGTTTAAACCTTTTTGGCATAGGTTTTGTTTATCGTTACAACAGAACGCGGTCATGAAGGCTGCGGAGTAATTAAAGTAAATAAATAAACAATATAAAACAAGAAACTATTATGGGAAAGATTATTGGCATTGACTTAGGTACTACTAACTCATGCGTATCTGTACTCGAAGGTAATGACCCTGTTGTAATCCCCAACAGCGAAGGTCGCAATACTACTCCTTCAATCGTGGCATTTGTTGATGGCGGTGAACGTAAAGTAGGTGACCCCGCAAAACGTCAAGCTATCACTAACCCGAAGCGCACTATCTATTCTATCAAACGCTTCATGGGTGAAACTTATGACCAAGTAGGCAGCGAAATTGAACGTGTACCTTACCACGTTGTTCGCGGCGACAACAATACTCCTCGCATCGACATCGACGGTCGCGATTATACTCCTCAAGAAATTTCTGCTATGGTGCTTCAAAAAATGAAGAAAACCGCAGAAGATTATCTTGGTCAAGCTGTAACTGAAGCTGTCATCACCGTTCCGGCATACTTCAATGACTCACAACGTCAAGCTACTAAGGAAGCCGGTGAAATCGCAGGTTTGACTGTTCGCCGTATCGTGAACGAGCCGACTGCTGCAGCTCTCGCTTATGGTCTTGACAAGACTAATAAAGATCAAAAAATCGCAGTGTTCGACCTCGGTGGTGGTACATTTGATATCTCTATCCTCGAACTCGGTGACGGTGTGTTTGAAGTAAAATCTACCAACGGTGATACTCACCTCGGTGGTGATGACTTTGACCACGTTATTATCGACTGGTTGGCTAATGAATTCCAAAGCGAAGAAGGCGTTGACCTCCGTCAAGATGCTATGGCATTGCAACGCTTGAAGGAAGCTGCTGAAAAGGCTAAAATCGAGCTTTCAAGCACTACTTCAACCGAAATCAACTTGCCTTACATCACCTCTGTTAACGGTATGCCGAAGCACTTGGTAAAATCTCTCTCTCGTGCTAAATTTGAGCAACTCGCTGACCGTTTGATTCAAGCAACTTTGAAACCTTGCGAAGACGCTTTGCGTGACGCCGGTCTCTCTGCTTCACAAATTGATGAGGTTATCCTCGTCGGTGGTTCTACTCGTATTCCTGCTATCCAACAAATCGTTGAGAAATTCTTCGGTAAAACACCGTCTAAGGGCGTGAACCCTGACGAAGTTGTTGCCGTTGGTGCAGCAATCCAAGGTGGTGTCCTCTCAGGTGATGTTAAAGACGTTGTATTGCTCGACGTTGTGCCTCTGTCAGTAGGTATCGAAACTCTCGGTGGTGTCATGACTAAACTTATTGATGCAAACACCACAATTCCTACTCGTAAGAGCGAAGTGTTCTCAACTGCTGCTGATAATCAACCTTCAGTTGAAATCAACGTGTTGCAAGGTGAACGTCCAATGGCTAAAGACGACAAGCTCCTCGGCAAGTTCCACCTCGATGGCATCGCTCCCGCTCCTCGTGGCATTCCTCAAATCGAAGTTACATTTGAGATTGATGCCAACGGTATCCTCAGCGTTTCAGCTAAAGATAAGGCAACAGGCAAAGAGCAATCTATCCGCATTGAGGCTTCAAGCGGCTTGACAGATGAAGAAATCAAGCGCATGAAGGACGAAGCTGCTGCAAATGCCGCTTCTGATGCTAAGGAAAAAGAGCGCATCGACAAACTCAACCAAGCAGATGCTCTTATCTTCCAAACCGAAAAGCAACTCAGCGAGCTCGGCGATAAGATTCCTGCTGACAAGAAGTCTGCTATCGAAGCTGCTGTGGCTAAACTTAAAGAGGCTCACAAGGCTCAAGACATTGCAGGTATTGACGCAGCAATCAAGGAAATCGAAACAACTTTTGGCGCTGCTCAACAAGACATCCTCAATGCTCAACAGCAACAACAAGCCGGTGCTCAAGGCGCTAACCCCGGTGCAGGTGCACAAGGTGGCAATGCCGGTAAGGGTGGCGATGACCACGTGACCGACGTTGACTTTGAAGAAGTGAAATAAGGAATAGATAAATCTTTCATACCCGGCGGTGCAGTTGACTTTGTTAGTTAGCTGCACCGCTAACTTTATATATAAGACAATTGGACTCGGATGACTACGCGAAATGATAATGCGTATTGTATCAAGATTCTATGCAGATTCATTCTTTTTTTGTAACTTTGGCGTTGAAATAAAAAAGAATATAATTATGTCTGAAGCGGAAATGAATAGTTATAGGCTTACGTCGATGGAGGAGCCGGGTGATGAACGCATGGCGCAGATAATGCGCGAGGTCGCTGAGGATGCTCGCGAAAACACTCGCCGAGCTGCTGAGCGTGTAGCAGCAGGAATTGAAGCCGCGACGAAAGATGCTCGCGTCAGAGTTGAGGAAACACTAAATAAGCTTCGCAATGGCGGCAAGTGAACATCGTCCTGTCCTTATTGTAATCGCAGGGCCGAATGGGTCAGGCAAAACCTCTGTGACTTCAAAGATTCTTCATCATGAATGGCTGGAGGACTTAGAGTATATCAATCCGGATAATGTTGCACGTGATGTTTTTGGGGACTGGAATGACCGCGAGGCTGTACTAAAAGCTGCCAATTATTGTAACGAATGGCGCGAGAGATGTCTTACAGAAAAGAAAAGTCATATCTTTGAGACGGTAATGTCAGCAACTGATAAGGTTGACTATATTCTTCGCGCGAAAGAAGCAGGTTTCTTTGTTCGGTTGTTTTTTGTATCAACTGAATCTCCGACCATCAACGCTAAACGAGTTGCCAAGCGAGTGCTAAACGGTGGTCATGACGTACCTATCCCTAAGATTATTTCGCGTTATGACAAGTCCATTGCCAACTGTGTTGCCTTAGCTCCATACGTTGATCGCTTATATGTTTATGATAACTCTATTGAGGACACAGATGCGCGTCTCTTATTCCGTTTGATAGACGGTTCGGTGGCTAAACGATACGTTGATGACCTTCCAAATTGGGCTAAACCCATATTGCCGAGGTAAGTTATCGACTTGTCGCTTTGCGCCGCTAACTTTTTATATAAGACAATTGGACTCGGATGACTGTTAAAAGGCATCCGAGTCCAATCATTTAATGAACGACACTACATCACGTAGAGTCGCCACAATATAGGGAAATATGTGTTTTATGCGATTTGTTAAAACATGACTTTGTTGTATGTCTATTTTATTGTAGACTGAATCATAGGTTTTAGAATGCACGTTCTAAAATCTATATATTAATTGTGAGAATGGAAGGGGCATGTGGTCATTTTATAGTAGGTCATAGGCTACTTCTTTTCTCTTATTCGTTGCAAAATTACAAATGCCGTTCCGTTTTATGATTATCGCGAGTGTTAACTAATGTTGTTGTATTTGTATTGTCTAAACTGTAATAAGTTAGTAATAAGATTGTGATGTATAGCTATGCCATCTGCCATAGTTATTTCCTGTTTACTAATGATAGTATTCCTAAAATAAGTGCTATATTTGCAGTGTCAAAACCAAAAACGAATATAATGACTAAGATAATTGCTTTACTCAATCATAAGGGTGGCGTTGGCAAGAGCTGCTCAACACAAAATATAGCCGCTGCACTACATCAACTTAAAAAGAAAGTACTCGTCATAGACCTCGACGGTCAAGCCAATCTCACTGAGTCAATGGGCGCTTCTATCGAAGAGCCACAGACCATTTATGGCGCGCTCAAAGGCGAGTATCCCATGCCGCTTATGGACACAGAAAGTGGCATAGCTTTAGTGCCGTCTTGTCTTGACCTTTCGGCTGCCGAGTCAGAGTTAATCAATGAGCCGGGACGCGAAATGATTTTGCGCGGACTGATTGCCAAGACTACAAGCGAGCGCAAGTTTGACTATATCCTCATTGACTGTCCTCCCTCGTTGGGCCTGCTCACACTCAATGCTCTTACTGCCGCTGACTATTTGATTATCCCGGTACAGGCGCAGTTCCTTGCGATGCGAGGCATGGCAAAACTGATGAACGTAATACAGATTGTGCAAGAACGTCTTAACCCGTCACTCAAAATCGGTGGTATTGTCATTACTCAATTTGACAGCCGTAAGACGCTTAACAAGAGCGTGTCTGAGCTTATACGCGAATCTTTCTGCGATAAAGTGTTCAAGACCTTTATTCGCGATAATGTGGCATTGGCGGAAGCTCCGGTCAGAGGTAAAAACATTTTTGAATATAGCCCTCGTTCTTACGGCGCTCAAGACTACCTATCATTAGCAAAAGAAGTATTAAAACTAAAATAATAAAACCATGGGAAAAGCAAATTCACTCAAGGATAGCATGAAAGGCGGTCTCAACGGTCTGCTTTCACCGACAACACCGATAAATAATAAGCCAAAGGCTATGCAAGCGCCTGCCGCATTAGATGAGCAGAAATCTAAGCGTGAGCCCGCAGTGCACTGCAATTTTGTCATAGACAAGAGCATCCACACGCGCATGAAGTACCTCGCGATAGACTTGAACAAATCGCTCAGAGACATCGTTAACGAGGCAATGAACGAATACCTTGAACGCCACGGCAAATAGCCAACCCACCAAAAATATTTTGTTATGCGAAAATTGATATTGACTGTGGCGCTGATGT
>CAYYAA010000122.1:0-5945 GCA_964469875.1 uncultured Bacteroides sp. | reverse complement strand
TTTTTTAGTATCTACTACAATACAAAACGAAGCCCGACCCCACATGAATCGAGCTTCGTTTTGTATTGTAGTACTTTTGATGATTAACGTGCAGCGAGTTGTGTATCGAGTGCCATTTGCTGATAAGCATATACACCGGCTTGTGAGAGCTCTACGACTTGCCAGTTGCCATCGCGAGTAGGCAATTTAACGTGAGTATCGTCAACAAAAGTGAAGAGGTCATGAGTTTCACCGTTTACTGTGTAACTCCAAGTTTGAGTATCTTGTTTGAAGTCAAGGCGAACGACACTACCATCGGTTTCACTCTTGATGGTATAGCCTTTACCATCGCATTTAACGAGGTAACGACCATCCTTGCCGTCAATCACTTTAGTACCTTTAGCAACGGGATTTGAACCGCTCCAGAACTCGATGCTATTGAGAACGATAACATCGGCTAAAGTTGAGACTTCGTAAACAGGGAGAATCCAGAATGCGAAGAACACGAGTTCATTGACGAATTTGTCGCCTACTGTCTTGTTCCAAGACAAGAGCTTGCTTGTCAGCGAGAAGCTGCCAATGCAAGATGAGAACATCATTGAGCCTGCAAGTGTGCAAACTAATGCAATGGTTAAATAGGTCTTTCTCATAATTAATTTGATAAATTTGTATGGATTAGATATATAAACTATTTAGTATTGTAGTAGATTAGTCTTTTAGCTAAATAGTTGTTTAATATTCAAAAGTTCCAAACGGTGTAACAAGTGTGAGCTTGTTAGCTTGAGCATCCTCTACGCGGCCGATGATTTGAGCCTCTACGCCCATTGAGCGAGAGATAGAAATGACTTGGTCGGCATATTCAGGCGCAAGATAAATCTCCATGCGATGTCCCATATTAAATACTTTATACATCTCGCTGTAGTCAGTACCTGACTCACGCTGGATAAGTTGGAACAATGGCGGCACGGGGAACATATTGTCCTTAATGACGTGCTTATTGTTAACAAAGTGCATAATTTTGGTTTGCGCACCACCGGAGCAGTGTACCATGCCGTGTACAACAGGACGAAGTTCATTAAGTATCGCCTTAATAATTGGAGCATAGGTGCGAGTTGGTGAAAGCACGAGTTTACCGGCATTGATTGGTGAGCCCTCAACATCGTCAGTGAGTTTGCAGCCACCACTGTAAACAAGTTCTTCCGGCACTGCTGCATCATAGCTTTCAGGATACTTCTGAGCAAGATACTTGTTGAATACATCATGGCGAGCAGATGTCAAACCATTGCTACCCATACCGCCATTATATTCGTGCTCATAAGCAGCCTTGCCATAAGATGCGAGACCTACGATAACGTCACCTGCCTTGATATTTGCATTATCAATAACATCAGCACGACGCATACGACAAGTCACTGTACTATCTACAATAATTGTACGCACGAGGTCACCGACATCCGCTGTTTCACCGCCGGTAGAGTATGCACTGACACCCATCGAGCGAAGCTCAGCGAGCAAATCCTCAGTGCCGTTGATAATAGCCGAAATTACCTCGCCGGGGATAAGGAGTTTGTTACGACCGATTGTTGATGATACGAGTATGTTATCAGTAGCACCGACACAAAGGAGGTCGTCAATGTTCATAATGAGAGCATCTTGTGCGATGCCGCGCCATACGCTGATGTCGCCGGTTTCACGCCAATAGGTATAAGCAAGCGAGGATTTTGTGCCTGCTCCGTCAGCGTGCATGATGTTACACCACTCGGGGTCTCCGCCAAGCACATCTGGGATAATCTTGCAGAATGCGCCGGGATATAGACCTTTGTCTACATTTTTAATTGCATTATGGACATCTTCTTTGGACGCTGAAACGCCTCTTAGATTGTATCGATGATCACTCATATCGTATAAAATTTATATTGTACCAATAATGGAGTTATTTATTTTTTCCTTTTATTTCTGAAATTTTTGAGCTATCTGCGACAAGCCAAACAATGTCACCGGGGGCAAACTCTATGTCGGCATTGCTGTCAATAAACTCATCACCGCGGTTAACAGCGACAACAAGCGCAGTGTATCGGTCACGCAATGACGATGAGCGCGGTGTCTTATTAATAAGTGGCGAATCTTCATCAAGCATAACGCTCACAAGTTGCACGTCTTCTGCGCGAGCTTGCTGCTTTAATTCTGCTTCTGCCTCAATCTGAGGCAACATATTGACAATTTGTTCATCGGTGCCAATGATACTTATTATATCTCCGGGGAAAATGCGAGTATCACCACCGGGTATGGCTATGACCTGCTGATTGCGCTGTATGCTGACAACATTAACGCCAAAAAGTTTGCGTAAGTTGCTATCGCGCAAGCGTTGACCTACAAATTGGCAGCCTGTGCCGACAGTCATATATGCTTGGTGAAGGTCATTAACAATGGCATTTTTCTTGCCACTGCGTCTTAACTCGCGCTCATTTAGGTTATCAAAGAACTTTGTTTCCATTTGACGAAGACGCACTTTGAGTTTTCCTGAAAAGAGCAATACGAGTATAACGAATGTCATTGCTATCACGCCAACGGCAACTCGTGCCGAGTAAGCCCAGCCTATAACGTAAGCGATGAAAGCGAGTGCAATAACAAAACGAAATATTGACACCACGATACGCGGGATATTGTTGTTAACCTGCAATGGTGAGCGTCTATCAATAGTGTAAGCACCACTAACAGGCATCATAAGAGCGACGAGGAACGGCGACATTGCGCCAAGCGTAATAAACGTACAAAGCTCATGGCTCCACCGTGGTGACACCACATCAAGCCATGGCATGATGTACTTATGGCCTACAATAACAATAGCGAGAAGTATAATACAGTAGACGGTAGAACGCCACAAATAGCGTTTGAGGACGATATGCCATGCGCGGCCTGTAGCATTCTCTTTGTTTGCCTCAGCTTGATAGCGATTGATTAGGAAGTGTAGATTTTCCGGCAAATGCTTTTCGATAAAATTATAGCACGGCACAGACATTTTAATGAAGTAGGGCGTCGTAAATGTGGTGATGACAGATACGGCAACAACAATGGGATAAATCGTTGAATCAAGCACTCCAAGACTCATGCCAAGTGTTGCGATAATGAATGCAAACTCACCGATTTGAGTAAGAGAGAAGCCTGATTGAATAGCTACTTTGAGCGTTTGTCCCGTAACAAGCATTCCGAATGTGCCGAACAAAATCATTCCACATATTACAACAAGCGATAGCACAATAATCGGGGACCAATAACCTGCTATAATTTCCGGCTGCACCATCATGCCAACAGAGATAAAGAACACCGAGCCAAAGAGGTCTTTAACCGGTGTAACGACCTGTTCGATGCGCTCAGCATAACTCGTACCTGCGAGAATTGAACCCATAACGAATGCGCCCAATGCCAATGAGAAGCCACAATAAACCGAAAATACCGACATTCCGAGACAAAGCCCCATAGACACGACGAGCAAAGTTTCGCCATTGAGATAACGACGGCAACGATTAAGAGCCGATGGCAGCACAAGTATGCCAACCAAAAACCATATCACAAGGAAAAATATGAGCTTGGCTATGCTGTAAAGCATCTCACCACCCTCAACGCTATTATTTATAGCAATTGACGACAGCAAAACCATCATGACGACAGCAAAAAGGTCTTCAACTATAAGCACCGCCATAACCAACGGTGCAAACTTATGCTGCATAAGCCCCATATCCGTGAATGCCTTAATGATAATCGTGGTTGAAGACATCGAAAGCATACCACCGAGGAAGAGACTATTTATGTTATTGAAATGTAGCAGATGACCGATGCCAAATCCCGCCATCATCATGCCACAAACAATTATCAATGCCGTAACGACAGCAGAGCCACCTGAATTGACTAACTTCTTAAAGCTAAATTCCAAGCCAAGAGAGAATAGCAGAACGATTATACCAATCTGTGCCCAAAAGTCAATATTAGCTTCGTTGGTTACAGACGGCAAATATGAGAAGTGTGGACTTGCTAAAAATCCGGCTACGATATAGCCTAAAACCACAGGTTGCTTAATCCACTTGAATAGCAGCGTCACTACAGCTCCAAGCAGCAAGATAAATGCTAAGTCGGTGATTAGGCTTTCGAGATTCATAAGTCAGACTTAATACGGTTATATATTGATTTGGTTTGCTAATGTTATCGAGCGTGTCTTATACAGGCCTTCAAACTGTTTGAATAATCTTATATAGTCAATATTCTCGGGTGACAATATCACAAGATTAAGACGTGTCTCAGATATTTCGTAGTCATACTCAAGATAAAAATTCATCAGCGTAATTTTATTCTCGTTCAAGACTTTGCGGTAGCTCGATATATCTGTCAGTATCTCCCCTACCCTAATGCGGATAATTCGCGACTCAGCTCCGGTGTTTACTCGATGCTCAATACTTTCAAGTTGAACAAGAATAAACAAAATCAACAATGTAGCGATTATCGCTACCCAATATAAGCCGACACCGACCGTCATGCCAATAGCGGCAATCATCCAAATGCCGGCAGCCGTTGTCAATCCTCTAACCGAGCCTTTCATCTGCATAATAGCGCCGGCGCCAAGGAAGCCGACTCCGGTCACTACTTGTGCCGCTATACGACCCGGGTCTCCATTCTTCAATCCGAGATAAGCCTGTGGCACATATATTGACAAAATCATAGCCAAAGCCGCGCCCATAGCGATAAGCGAGAAGGTGCGCACTCCGGCAGGCTGACCTCGGCGCTTGCGTTCATAACCGACAACTGCACCAAGCACCATACTCAAAATCAATCGATAAACAGAGTTTATCGTATTAATCTCAATGTCATTGATGCTCTGGTAGCACGTTGAAAAAAGTTCGGTCAGTCCGCCCATGAGAAAGAATAGCTTTGTTAGTTAAGGTTAAACGTCTTTGATGACAAACGATAATTGTCAGCAAAAAGTTCTACCGTATAATCGCCGGATGTCAACGCAGTATTAACATCCCAATATATTGTAATGCCTGAAACTTCCTCACCGGCATATTCAACAACTTTCTTAGCTGAACATGGCACTTTACCACCTTCAAAGGGAAATGTTCCGGCTCCACCAAGTAGTTGACCAGACGGAGAAATCAAGCGCAAATAGATTGTCTTATTACCGACAGGTGTCGAATTATTTTGCGGAATGGTGAATGTCACCATGAGTTGCACGGCTTTTTCGACCTTCTTTTCATTCTTGCCTTTTTTGTTCAAAGCTGTCAACTTGACACCGGTCACGTTGAGCTTTTCAGCCAAAGTCATACGTTCAGAGAGGACTTCATTTCGGCGTGATGTTTCTGCCACTTGAGTATTGAGCTTTTGATTTTCAGTCTTAATCTCAGTGTTCTCAGTGCGGAGCGCTTCGTTCTCTCTATTGAGACGATCTATTTCCTCAACATAGTGACGGAGTAAAGCACGGAGTGAAGAAATTTCGTCTTTTAGTTTATTGATTTCAGCAACGCTTTTATGCTTTTGATTATTCAACTCTTGTTGCAACTTTTCGACTTGGAGACGCGCAGCCTCATACTTCTGTTGAAGTTCTCGCTTAACAGAATCGTCCATGATATATTGGCGAGAATTTTCAAACTGAGCGAATCCCTCGTTAAGATCATTATAATCTTGTTCAAGCTCCTTCTGCGCAACATCGAGCAAAATTTGCTCTTTTTCAGCCTCTGCAGCCTCAATAGCCCTTCGACTCTCGATATGCGAATAGGCGGCAAAAAGTCCCGCCAACAGCACAACGACGGCCGCAGCAACGATAATCCAAATTGTTCGACGATTGCGCAGTGAAACATCGTTGACCTTCACTTTAACTTCTTCTTCGTTATTAGAGTTAATCATATTAATTTTGTGTCTTTGTTCTATTTCATTAAATCTTACGCAAATTTAAGAATTATCTGCAAAATTCAGAAATA
>CAYYAA010000121.1:0-5992 GCA_964469875.1 uncultured Bacteroides sp. | reverse complement strand
GATTATTGACCGCAGAGATTGAAGAAAACCGAATGAAAAAGTTTACAAAGATTGTAGCAACTGTGAGCGACCGTCGTTGCGACCGCGAATTTATCGCATCGCTCTTTAACGAAGGAATGAATGTTGTTCGCATGAACTCGGCACACCTTTCACCGGAAGGGCTTAAAGAGATAGTACATAATGCTCGTTTGGTGTCGCCATCGATTGCTTTGATGCTCGACACTAAAGGACCGGAAATACGTACTACAGTAAATGCAGAAGATAAGTCAATCACTTTCCTTCCCGGACAAAAAGTGATTTTTACCGGCAATACAACAGAGCCAACAAACCAACAATGTATTAATCTTAACTACGCAGACATAGCTAAGGATGTAAAACCCGGATTTCATCTTCTTATAGATGATGGTGCACTAGACTTCCTCGTTGATAGTGTAGAAGGAGAAACTATAAATGCAACTTCGCAAAATGAAGGCGTATTAGGTTCTCGTAAAACTGTCAATATTCCCGGAGCACACATACAACTTCCGGCAGTTACCGAACGCGATAAGCAATATATTAAACTTGCCGTAGAACTCGGCGTTGACTTTATAGCTCACTCATTTGTGCGCAGTGCAGATGATATCAGAGCAGTGAAAAAAGTTATAGCTGATTGTGGTGGTAACATTGAGATTGTTGCTAAAATTGAAAACCAACAAGGTATTGATAATTTTAACGATATTCTTGATGAGGCTTATGGCATCATGATTGCTCGAGGAGACCTTGGTATTGAAGTTGCAGCAGAGCGTATACCGTCATTGCAAGCACAAATGATTAAGGGTTGTATCAATCGCCATAAACCGGTTATTGTGGCTACACAAATGTTGCACTCGATGATTAACTCTCCGCGTCCTACACGTGCAGAAGTTACCGATGTTGCTTCGGCAGTAGCAGAGCGTGCAGATGCCGTGATGCTAAGTGGAGAAACAGCAAATGGTAAATATCCTGTTGAAGCAGTGCGTACAATGGCAGCCATTGCACGCGAAGCAGAACGCTGGATTGATGAAGAACCGATACCCGTTCCCGAGCTTACCGACGATGAAGTTACATCGTTCCTTGCACGTCAAGCCGTTGTTTCACGTCGTCGTTTGCATACAAAGGCAATAATCTGTGATACATACACCGGACGCACAGCACGTTATATTGCATCGTTCCGCGGACGTATTCCTACTATAGCAATTTGCTATCGACCGGAGGCTATGCGTTTGCTCTCGCTAAGCTATGGAGTTGAAGCTATAACCGTTACTTGCAATCCATCAACACGTGAGTGCCTACGTTCAAGCTTAGATAATATAGTAGCAGAAGGTCATCTCAATTCAGACGATCGAGTTGCTTATCTTGGCGGCCGCCCAGGTGAAGGTAATCTAACAACCTGTCTCCAAATTGATACACTTGCACATATCACACGTTTATAATTAACGTAAGAAATAGCCAAAGCAGAGGCTGTGTCATTTCCCTTTTGACACAGCCTCTGTCATTTAGTGTATAGCGAAAGATGGTCTATTTGATTAAAACCTTCTTGCCATTGATGATGTAATAGCCTGAGCCCAAATTAGTGATATCGTCAGCTGTAGCAGTTGCCTTTACCAATCTACCTTCGAGTGTATAAATGCCATTGGCATCATGCTTATCAGCGAATACGGAAGTTACACTTGATTGAGCCATAACCTCTACTTCACAAGTAGCTTGAACGTCGGACCCATCGGTTGCTGTAACAGTAATAGTTGCAGTTCCCGAAGCCAAAGCCGTAATTACGCCATCTTTCACACTTACTATTGTGTTATCGGATGTTGACCAGACAACAGATTTGTCTGTAGCATTATCAGGTAAAACCACTGCCTCCAAAGTATATTCTTTCCCAACTTCGAGTTTCAGTTGCGTTTGCGATAGCTGAATACTTTCAACCAATTGCGTTAATTCACCATCAATCGTGACCTCTGTTGTCGAATTAGGTATCATATGCTCTTGGGCGTCAGTTGTAGAGAATCGCTGATTTTTCAACTCTATTTGGCAAGTTGGAGAGACTCCCTTAGAAGCTGTTACTTGCAGAGTTACCAGCGCACCGGAGTCTTCGGTAAAGGGCGTATTGCTTAGCGACATACAAGCCAACCTGACTCTGCCGTCACTAAATGCCTTAGCTGAGATTGTGTGGCTTAAACCTCTATCTGTCATCACCGGAGAATTTTCGACGATGGTTAATCCATCCGGTAGGTAGATGTCAGTTTGAAACGCCGTGAAAGATGTTTCATTGTCAAGGATTATAGAAATATCTTTTGTTTCGCCAACGTTTATACTGAAATCGGGGATATAGAACAGATCAATATGCGTATTTGTTATTTCCAGATTAAATTCCGGTAGTGCGACATCATTATTATACTCATCTGTGAAAAGTATATCAGAAACAGTCAATGTGCCACCGGCAAAAGAGTCAGCCGCTTTGACTTTAATAGAAAGCAAGACACCGGAATTATCGGAAATAGGAGTGTGGTTGGTAGAGAAAGCACCTACTCGGATGGCATGTGTAGAAAGCAAGTTGCTCACGAAGGCGTAACTTGAATTAGCTCTAGACGAAAGCGCGCAGTCCGGATTACCTTTGGTAGTAACAATCTCAAGACCTTCAGGAAGGTTTATGTCGGCTTGAAAACCGAAATAATCTTGAGAGTTTTCAAGGCAGAACGAAACGGTTCTTGTTTCACCGGGTTCAAAATTAATCGGTTTTGCATAGAAACGGTCGGCAGCCGAGGCCACTGATAATGTTCCGAAGAACATTACCAGTGCCATTATCAGTTGGTGTGATAATCTGATTTTCATATCTACAATCTGATTATTTTACAAATACTTTAGCTACAGTATTGCCGGCAGCGACGATGTACATACCGTTGACAAGTTTACGACTCTCAGCGTTAGTAGCAGCTGTGATGTCAGCAACCATAGTGCCATCAAGAGTGAAGATGCGAATGTTCTTACCTTCGGCATTGTAAACGGTGATTTCGCCTGTTGATGCAACGATAGAAATATTACCGTCACCATATATAGCTCCGATGCCCGAAAGGTTTAGATTATGGCCACCGGTTGAAGTAAGCACATACTCATTTGCAGAGCTATCGGCAGCGAGAATATTGCTCATTACAATATCTCCGCAATTTGTGTTATCAACTTTAACCTTCAAGCGAATGATAGCCTCGTCATTGTCGGCGAATACGGCATTATCAAGATTGAATAGAGCGATACGCATGGTGTTGTTGTCAATGCGACGTTTCATTAATGAATGGTTAGCGTCAGAACGAGCACCCGATTCAACATCGACTAAGGTCATACCTTCGGGAACAGAGATGTCTGCTTGAAGAGCTACATAGTCAATAGTGTTGTCCAATTTCACTTCAATTATGTCGGTTTTTCCGGCATTACAGCTATAATCGTCAATAATAAGATTGTCAAGATCGATAGTTGCGTTACCACGGCTCAATCGGCGAACCGACATGGCTTTTGATTGGACAGGTTGGTTGAGCACTTCGGTTATAGTGCCGGAAGCGTCGGCAAGAGTGATGCGATTATCGCCATTGACATCGGCAGCCTCGAAGCAGAAATTCTCAACGTTATTGCCAACGGCATAATTAGCTGTATTAACCGCGTCGGTAATGGTCACTTCGTCATTGTCGTTTGAGTCGCCAACAGTGGGAGGAAGAACGGTTACCACGCATGAAGCAACTATGCCTGAGCCATCAGCAGCCGTAGCAGTAATAGTGGCTGTTCCTTTTGCGCGAGAAGTAAGTTCACCATTATCATCAACACTAACAATAGAAGAGTTGCTAGAGCGCCAGACGATAGATTTGTTTGTCGTAGTTGCGGGAAGCACATCGGCAGTCAATTGTCCGGTACGGTTAACCTTAATGCTTAGGGTAGTTTCGTTCATTGTTAGTGACTCCATTAGGGTGGGGACTACTGTTATCTTGCAAGTCTTGTAGTAACCGGAGCCATCTTTAGCGTATGCTTTGATATTAGCTTCGCCAACAGCTATTGCGGTAACAACGCCATTTTCGTCGACAGTGGCAACATCCATATTGTCAGAAAGATAACCAACTTCACGATTTGTCGCATCCTCAGGACCGACTTCAGCATTTATTTGAACAGTTTCGGCAGCTTTGATTGTTGCTTCTTCTTTGTCGATATTGAGATAAGTGATGAATACGCCGTCGCCAATGCCACGGATATCAAAGAATTCCCACCAAACATCGGCATCTTTATAATCATCTATCACATCAGTCGGGACGAATAGTGTAGCATTGTCAAGAACGGTTTGTGCGAAGTTAGGCAAACCGACCGGAGGTGTGGTGTTAAACGATTTGACATATTGAATAGATGTGCAACCGTCGAAAGCGTTAGCACCAATAGAAGTGATATTGCTGCTGAGTGATAACCATTTTAATCCGGTGCATCCTTGGAATGAACGAGCGCCGATAGAACTCAAAGCGCAGCCATCGGGGATGGTGAGGTATGGAAGAGAAGTGCACTCCTTGAAAGACTCAACGCCAAGACCATATACGGTTTTAGGCAAAACCAATTCTTGTAAAGAAGTACAACCTGAGAATGCGCTCGGGCCGATAATTTCAAGAGAGTTGCCAAGGTCGAGTGTTGTAAGGTTGATGTCGTTCATAAAGCTGCCATCAGATACAGAAACAACCGAACCGGGCAGTTTCACATTCTTTAAGCTCGTACATTCAGAGAATGTTTGTTCGCCAATAGAACGAGTGCCTTCGTTGAGAGTTAGAGTGCTGAGGGCAGAACATTCGTAGAATGATTTTTGTCCGATAGACTCTACTCCGGGGATATTAACCGACTCAACAGCAGAGCATTTTTCGAAAAGATATTTACCAATATCGCCAAGTGTTTCGCCGAAGCGTAAGTCAGTTAAGCCGGTTTGGTTATAGAAAGGAGCGTAGGTTTCATTGTCGATATTATAAATTAACCAACGACTTAGATATACAGATTGCAATGGGCTGTCAGCAAACATTGCACTGATTCCGCTATCAACATTTCGTCTGCCAATATTCAACAAATCAGATGAGTCGGTGAAAGAAAGAGTAGATAGAGAAGTAGTGTTGAGGAAAGCATTATCTTCGATAGAAGTTACAGCCGGATGAACGGTGAAACGAGGGAGTGCATAGCAATTTTGGAAAAGATTATTGGTTAGTGTTTTCACTTTAGTTGAGAAAGTGAGATCGTCTAACGATTCGTCATTGGCGAAGCCATACTTACCAACAGTTTCGACGTTGTTATACATTCTGCAATATTCAAGCGAAGTCATATCCATAAATGCATAATCGCCAACGGTTACGAGACTTTCAGGCAGATACAGAGTGGCGACAGCAGAGCAACCATTTAGGTAATAATCGTCGCATCGAGTAACATAGCCTTTATTTGTGAATGATACACTTTTCAGTGTCTTCAATCCATAGAACGGAGAATATCCGTATGTTGAGGTTGCAGTGTAATTTATATTTCTGCCGATGTAGAGATTCTCTAATGCTGTCTCTGCGCACATACCTTTTTGGGAATCAGAGATATTAGCTTTAAGCTCTGTTGACGAATCTTGGATTGTTAAGTCGGTTAACGCAGTGCAATTGCCTAATACATATCTGTAGACCTCAGTAATATTTGGAGAAATAATTAGAGATTTCAATGCAACATCATTCTGCAAAAGACCTTCATTAAGGATTGAAAGGCCGGTTGAGAGGCTTATTGATTCTAGAGATGAGCAATTAGCAAAAGCGTAAATGCCAATAGTCTTCACATTATCAGGAACGACAAGCGATTTAAGAGAAGAAGCACCATACAAGAAATAATCTTTCAAGTAAGTTACGCCGCCTTGATCGCTTATTGTAACATCAGTTAGCAACTCTTTTTTGTAGAACGGCACATATTGAGAAGATGTATAGCTATAATCAATATTTCGTCC
>CAYYAA010000120.1:0-6165 GCA_964469875.1 uncultured Bacteroides sp. | reverse complement strand
AAAGAATTGGTAGAACTCATCTTCAACGCCACTCTCGGCAACTGGTAGTCACTATGAATGTCAACGAACTAATAACATATCTTCTCGACAACCCCGAGGCACAGCTCAGCGAGGAACAGACAGCGATGCTGCAACAAGCAATTGATGCAGACCCAGCGGCTTGCGCCCTGCCGATAGCCCTAATATTGAAGCATAGCGCCAACCTTGATGCTGCCACTCGTCAGCAACTGCAAAATCGCTTTGCCATATATGCCACCGACCGTGAAGCCTTGCTAAACATGATAGACCCTTCCGGCGACAACTGGAGCACATTCTATCCCCAAGCCCACGAGCCGGAGGCGCAAACAACAGGTAGCGTCATTGACACATTCCTCCAAACCTACGGACGCACATCGCCCGAAGAAGAAGCGCTCATTGAGAAATTAATTTTCAATCCAACGCCCGACTACTCTCAAGTCCTTGCTGCCGAAGCCGGAGAAATCACTGACGACAACAACGCCAACCCGGATAGCACGGAAGCTCGCATTGATGCCTTTATCCGTGCACACCAACAACCGGAACATAAGCCCACAGAAAATGAAGTCGCAGACGAAACGCCCTCCCCTACCCCATTAGAACTGCCGGATAATCAACCCACAGAAGACGAGCGACCAACCGACCACGTGAACACACCCGAAGCGGTTGACGACTCCCTATTGAGCGAAAGTTTAGCAAAAATCTTCATAAAACAGCACCGTTATGAGCGCGCTTATGAAATTATAACTAATTTAAGTTTGAATTATCCGAAAAAAAGTATTTACTTTGCAGACCAATTACGTTTCTTGCAGAAACTTATAATGATACAACAGCGCAGTCAGCGCTTAAACCATGACAAATAAAAGAAAATACCTAATATAAATTATGTACGTTGTAATTATTGTATTGACCGTTCTTGTTGCCATCCTTCTCATTGGCATCGTATTAATCCAAAAATCAAAAGGAGGCGGTCTTTCATCTCAATTCGGTGGTGCAGGCACAATGATGGGTGTCCGCCAGACTAACAGTTTCCTTGAGAAAGCAACTTGGACACTCGCTGCCCTCATCGCTATTCTCTCTATCGCTTCAGCTTTCGTTATGCCTAAAGAAAGCCACGAAACTGCTGTTCGCACAACAACCGAGACATCAGCTCCCGCAATGCCCGGCAACCAATTTGACAGCAAAGCCGCTCCCGCTAAAGCTACTGAAGCTCCCGCTAAGGCTGCTCCTGCCGAAGCTCCTGCTGCTCCCGCTGCTGAGAAACCCGCTGCTGAATAATTTCGGCACTATCAATCCTAAAAAAAATTTAAGGCTCTTTCGTTTCGATAAGAGCCTTTAGCAATATCTACCTATATGACCCGTAAAGATTTTGAAATCATGGCCCCCGTCGGCAGCTACGAATCGCTGCACGCCGCCATCAATGCCGGAGCAAACTCAATATACTTTGGCGTTGAAGGTCTGAATATGCGTTCACGCTCAAGCGCAAACTTCACTCTTGATGACCTCAGAGCTATCGCCGAAACATGCGACAACGCCGGCGTGAAGTCTTACTTGACAGTAAACACAATACTCTATGACAACGACCTCGCCAAATGTCACGAAATCATTGATGCCGTAGCCAATTCGGGCATCTCGGCTATCATATCAAGCGATATTGCCGCTATCCTATACGCTCGCAAGGTCGGCGTTGAAGTCCACATCTCGACACAATGCAATGTCTCTAACATTGAGGCTGTAAGATTTTACTCTCAATTTGCCGATGTTGTGGTATTAGCACGCGAGCTTAACCTCGACCAAGTCAAAGCCATCAGCGATGCTATTAAAGCCGAGGACATACGCGGACCTAAAGGTGAGCTTATCAAGATTGAAATGTTCTGTCATGGCGCGCTCTGCATGGCTGTGTCAGGCAAGTGCTATCTCAGCCTTCACGAGATGAACTCCAGTGCCAACCGTGGCGCTTGCACACAGATTTGTCGCCGCGGCTACACCGTTACTGACCGCGAGACAGGTGACCAACTCGACATCGAGAACAAATACATCATGTCACCCAAAGACCTCAAGACCATCCACTTCCTCAACAAGATGATTGACGCCGGAGTTAGCGTCTTTAAGATTGAAGGACGCGCACGTGGCCCTGAGTATGTCAGCATCGCCGTTCAATGTTATTCTGAGGCTATACAAGCCATTATTGACGGCACGTTCACCGAAGAAGCCATTGCCGAATGGGATGAACGTCTGCGTTCAATCTTCAACCGCGGCTTCTGGGACGGCTACTACCTCGGTCAACGTCTCGGTGAATGGTCATCTAAATACGGCTCATCAGCAACACGCGTTAAACAATACGTTGCCAAAGGCGTGAAATACTTCTCAGGCTTAAAAGTTGCGGAATTCCTGCTCGAAGCCGGCGAGCTTTGCGTCGGCGATGAGGTCATAATCACCGGCCCGACAACAGGCGCAGTATTCCTCAAACTCGATGACATCCGCGTTGGCTGCAAACAAGTACAGAAAGCCGTCAAGGGCGATAGCTTCTCTATCGCTGTCCCCGGCAAGATACGCCCCAGCGACCGTATGTACAAATGGGAAGAAACAGGATTATAAACGCCATATTACACAATGACACAACAAAAAGGCATCACCGTCTACTGCGCATCAAGTGTACGCATAGACAAAGCATATTTTGACGCTGCCGAACAGCTCGGCAAAGAAATTGCCGCAACAGGTCTCCCAGTTATCAACGGCGGAGGTCGCATGGGTTTGATGGGCGCAGTCAACGACAGCACTCTCGCTGCCGGAGGAAAGGCTATCGGCGTTATACCTCAGTTTATGGTTGACAACGGATGGCAGCACACCGGATTGACAGAACTGCGCATTGTCAACACCATGCACGAGCGCAAGGCACTCATGGCTGAATTATCCTGCGGAGCAATCGCTCTCCCCGGCGGCATCGGCACATTTGAAGAGCTAATGGAAATTATCACATGGCGCAAACTCGGTCTCTACACCGGCAATGTTGTGATATACAACGTCAACGGCTACTTCGACAACCTTATCGCAATGCTTCACCATGCCGTAGAACAAGGATTTATGCACGATGAGCACATCAACGATGTGACTATCGTGACCGACGCAAAGTCCGCCGTTAAAGCCGCAACTGCGCCATCCTCTAAGATGCCACTTATCACTGAATTTTAACCCACATGAGGCAAGACAGCATACATCATAGCACCACAGCACACGCTATAGACACCACAGCGCTACATGTTGACTCGCTACAGACCGATTCATTGGCGACAGACTCACTCGCCATCGACTCGCTCGCAGCCGTCAAGATGAAAGCCGACTCCGCTGCCCTTGCCGTGACGATACCGCCAAAGCGCAACGGCTTAGAGGCTACACCTCACCTAACCGACCTCAATCAAAGCTCCGGCACGATGACGCTGATAGTATTGCTGTTTATCCTGCTTGCCGTGGGATATAAACACATCTCACACCTGCTGTCTTCGTCATTCACAGAACTATGGACCATAAGACACCGAGCTAACGTCTTTGACGAGCCACTCGGCGGCACGGCGCCACTGCGCATACTGCTTGCCGTGCAATTTATCATCTACGGAGGACTATCACTATACATCGGAGCATCTGCCGCCGAATACACCTTCCAGAGCGCACCGACATCATTCTATCTGCCGACACAACTGATACCCGTGCCGGAACACACCTTCAGCCACGCCGCCGTATTCATCGCCGCCGTTGCAATCTACTATGTGTTCCAACTCGCAGCATACAACATCATCGGCTATGCCTTTGCAACGCCCGAATTACGCGCTCAGTGGATACGCGGTTTTAATGCATCACAAGCGCTTTTGGGCATGGCGCTGATACTGCCAACCCTCGTGATGATATTCTATCCGGCATCGACACCGGTGATGCTGACAATCTCAGCCGCGCTCTATCTGATAGCGCGTATCATCTTTATATCTAAAGGATTTAGAATTTTTTACACCAATTTTAGCTCGTTACTTTATTTTATTTTGTACCTTTGCACTTTGGAAATTATTCCAATCATTTTGTCATTAAAATTCGCCTTATTTCTACTTAAATAAGCGTTAACATACACAAACCATTTAGAAGAGTGAAAGTAAATAAAATTTTGGTTTCGCAACCCAAACCGACTTCAGAGAAATCGCCCTACTATGACCTCGCCGCTAAATACGATGTTGAAATCGTATTCCGTCCCTTCATCAAAGTTGAAGGCTTATCGGCTAAAGAGTTCCGTCAGCAGAAAGTTTCAATACTTGACCACACTGCTATTATCTTTACGGCTAAAACAGCGATTGACCACTTTTTCCGCTTGTGCGAAGAGATGCGTTTATCCATCCCGGACACCATGAAATACTTCTGCACCAGTGAAACTATCGCTAATTATCTCCAAAAATACATCATCTATCGCAAGCGCAAAATCTTTGCCGGCAAGACAGGAAAACTTGCTGACCTCATCCCGGCTATCTTGAAGCATAAGACCGAAAAATATATGCTCGCCGTGTCTGATGTCAACAACAACTCCGACTCTAACGTCTTGTCTGACAACAACATCCCCTACACTCGCGCTGCGATGTATCGCACTGTCAGCAATGACTTTGCTGAAGACGAGCCCTTCGACTATGATATGCTCGTATTCTTCAGCCCGCAAGGCATTGAGTCTTTGATGAAGAACTTCCCTGACTTCAAACAAGACAACGTTAAAATCGCCACTTTCGGCGAAAACACCACAAAGGCTGCCAAGGACGCAGGTCTCGTGCCTGACATTGAGGCTCCAAACCCGGCAACGCCTTCTATGCCCGCCGCTATCGACAAATATCTCGCTGAGAATAAATAATTTTTACGAGTGAAAAAACTCGGATTATATAAGAAAGAAAAACTTTGCTCTACTATCGCCATCGACCGCCTCTTTAGCCGCGATGGCGATACTCGTAGTGCATTAAGCTATCCCCTACGCGCCGTGTGGATGCAAAATGACCGTCGCCGCTCTGACGCGCCGATAGCCTTCCTTATATCCATTCCTAAACGCCGTCTTCGCCATGCCGTTGACCGCGTGACAATGCGCCGCCGTGTGCGCGAAGCATATCGTCTAAACCATCAGAACTACATCCTCCCACAAGACACACGCATCGACCTCGCCTTTATATATGTCGCTGACAAATTGCGCACATACAGCGAAGTGGAACGCGCCGTCTGTCGTCTCCTCTCTAACATTCAGAACTCTTATGAAGCCGTTAAGCCGGATTAACCGCGCAATAACTTGGCTGTTAACCCTTCCGATACTTTTTTATAAAGCAGCAATATCGCCCTTGTTGCCGCCGTCATGCCGTTACACTCCAACGTGCAGCGAATACGCACTACAAGCTCTGCGCAAACACGGTGCTATCAAAGGCTCATGGCTCGCTATCAAACGCATCTGTCGCTGCCACCCGTGGGGAGGAAGCGGCTATGACCCCGTGCCATAACAATGAAAACTCTCGCTGACTTTCTCGATATACACACCCACAATCACAACGCCGACACTGACTCCATAATCTCTATCGGAGTTGACGACACGCTACTGCCAAACCACTATTACAGCATCAGCATACACCCATGGGCGAACAGTTACACCGACCTACAGCTCTCACGCCTTTATGACATAGCCACAGATGAACGCGTTATAGCCATTGGCGAAACAGGTCTTGACGCACTGCGTGGCATGCCGCTCAATCGGCAGCTACAACTCTTTCGCCACCATATCGAGATAAGCATTAAGCTGAACAAGCCACTTATCATCCACGCCGTCAAAACCATTGACCAAATCATCGCCCTACACCGCCAATATTCGCCGCAACAAGAATGGATAATCCACGGCTTTAGAGGCAAACCACAACAAGCATGCCAGCTCATTAATCTCGGCTTCTCACTTTCTCTCGGTGAACACTTCAACCCGGCAACAGCCGCCATAACACCCCTAAACCGCCTTTACACCGAAACCGACACATCAAGTCTACCAATAGCACAAATCCGTCAAGCTATAGCCGAAGCCCGTAAAATGTAGCACAAAATTAAATCGACTTTTAGCCAAAACCGGGTAAAAAAGTCGAGTTTTGGCTAAAAGTCGATATG
>CAYYAA010000119.1:0-6173 GCA_964469875.1 uncultured Bacteroides sp. | reverse complement strand
TTTTCGATGCGTTTATCTCGCGGCACATCAGGTATCTGAATATGGAACATAACTTTGCTTGCTATAAATTATTAATCTGTTGGTTACCGCAAAGTTAATAATTATTTTCTAATATTTTACGCTCATATCCACCTATTTTTCATCAAATTAATATAGGATTCATCAGCCGTTGCTTATCACACTCAAAAGCAGCCGAGACCGCCAACGATGAGGTTGACAGTCCCGGTTATATTACGCTACTTGGTCTTTGAAGCGATTATTTAGTAGCTTGTATTATTTTTTAAAGAAACGGTTGTAAAGACCTTGGAAGCCTTGACCGTGACGAGCTTCGTCTTTCGCCATTTCATGAACAGTGTCATGGATTGCATCAAGACCGAGTTCTTTTGCACGTTTAGCGATGCGCATCTTGTCTTGGTTAGCACCGGCTTCTGCCTTCATGCGCATTTCAACATTCTTTTCAGTATTCCAAACGCAGTCACCGAGAAGTTCTGCGAATTTAGAAGCGTGTTCAGCTTCTTCAAAAGCATAACGTTTGAAAGCCTCAGCAATTTCGGGATAACCTTCGCGGTCAGCTTGACGTGACATAGCGAGATACATACCTACTTCGGCACATTCGCCATTGAAGTGAGTGTTCAAGTCTTTGATCATTTCATCGTCACAGCCTTTTGCAACACCGATAACGTGTTCTGTTACGAATTGGAGTTCAGCAGTTTCGTCAACTTCGTTGAATTTGCTTGCAGGTGCGCCACATTTGGGGCATTTTTCAGGAGCTTCGTTACCTTCATGAACGTAGCCACATACTACACAAATAAATTTCTTTTTCATGTGAAGAATTGTTTTAGAGGTTTTATTGAATTTAGTTTAAAGCTTTGCCTTTGAGCTTGTCTGCATGTAAGCAGGAGGGACAAATACCTGTGTGGTAAATGTGCGTGTATTCAACCTTGAAGCCTTGAGGAACATTATCGACATTAGGCTTCTCGATTTTCAAATCATAGATTGCGCCACATTTGTTGCACAAGAAGTGAGCATGAGGTGTACAGTCATAATCAAATCTTGCATTATTACGGTCTATTGCAATGACACTTATTGCTGAATGTTTAGCCATAAGCCATAGCGTGTTATAGACCGTCGTTCGTGACAGCATAGGCATCTCTTCAACAAGCGCTGAGTGTATCTCCTCAGCAGTCGGATGAGTTGGATGCTCCATTAAGTAACGCATAATTGCTATACGCTGAACCGACGGCTTAATACCGTGTACTGTCAGGCGGTTCGTAATTACTGTAATTGGATTCTCCATTTTACCTTTGTTTGTAATGATTACAAAGTTAGAATAATTTTATTAAACACACAAATTTTACAGCACTTTTTTTAATTAGCTAAATCAACAGAGAGTCCAATTTGGAAGCGACGGGGATTCAATGGGTAGTGTGGAAGTGCAAAATAATCACTGCCACCAAAGATACCTTGATTGACATGGGACATCATCACATAGAATCGAGCCTTCCGGAGTTTGAAATTAAAATAGGCGTTCATAAAGGGGTAATTACCGACTTGCACCTCATTCTGTACTGCAAACGAAGCGGTTGCAGGTTGATATGCGAGCCCGTAATACTTGGTGTAGTAGTCACAATCGACGCCAAATTGTACATTCAACGTTGCGATGTGGAACCACAAGTACAAATTACTATATACAGCTAACTTCGGCAACGGTATAACTGTCTGATCCGAAGATGTTTGATATGTCAAAGCGTTATCCCAGTGCAAAATGCCAAGTCTGAAGTTTTGCTTCAAACGTGCCGACAACACTTGTATATTAGAGCCACATTGCACGGGGAGATAGTTCGAGCCAAAGTAGATATAATTTTGAATATTTTCGACACTTGCTTCAAGGGTAGTGCCTGAATATGGCACATATATACGACCGCCGAATTTAGTAGTGCGTATCTTGCCAAAGTCATTATGCCATACGAAGTGATTTGAGACATAGTTATTGAGCAAGTATGGCGCTTCCTCATTCTTAAATGAGCCAAAGGCAGTCACACTGATTGAGTCCCTCATAAGAGGAATGCGTGTAGACAATTTTCCATTGATATCGACATCGCCGGCTACAGAGCCGAGAACGCCAAACTGTGCAGTAGCCTCATAGGTCAATATTGAGCCTTTTTGTTTGGTCAACTGTCCACCAATCCACGCGAGTTGTTCGCTCTTGTTTGGCACAATAGACGTTATGCCGTCAGGAAATGGCGTCAGGCCAAGCTCGGCTGCATTTGCATGGTCAATACTATCTACCGTCTGCGTGTATTTTCTCACTTGATGTGTAAGGTAAGCAGCAAGACCAAATTTTGCATATTTATTAAACCCTTCGAGCAAAGACAAACCGACAGTATTAGTCAATTTCCAATAGCTTGTACGGTCATTAGTTAAAGAGTTATTGAGATAGGTATTTTCAAAGAATTTTGCTGTTTCAGAAGCTGACTTATCTATAAAAACATGTCTATCCGAGTCATAGCTCATTGTCCAAATGACAGAAGACACAGGTATGTAAGTGCGGCTAACAACTGAGTCACCTTCTTTTTCTTCGTGCCAATAGCCAATTTTATAGCGATGATTGAGATACAACTCTTGACCGACCAATCGCGTGTGAGCATTTGAGAGATTTGTCGGTATTGACTTAGGGTCTATTGAAGTAACACCGCCTTGCAACTCCGCAGGATCTGTAATATAAAGGTCATCTGTGATGCCACCATTCTCTTTATTCAACATATTGTAGTGATTAAAGAAGCCTTGAAACTCATAGCGGTCACCAATATATGAACCTGAAAAGCCCCACGTTAAGTCCTTGGTCGCTTGATATGAATAGCTGCCTTTAGAATACAAATAGTCAAGTTTCGCGCCGATTTGTGCACGTTTATTTATATTGCCGGAGAAGTCTGCCATTAGTCGATCTTGAGCATTCTCACGACCGCCACTTGTATTATAAGACATCAACGTCATCGGTATCTTGGTATTGTAGAACTTCATCTTATCAAGTGATGGTAGCCAATAAGACAAACCATCGCGAAAGAAGAAGTCACTCGTCGGCTTACGCTCTGAGAATATCATATTTATACCCTCGGCACCGAGATTGCCTGTTGTAGCCCACGCGTCAGAAGCCGCAGACGGAATTGCATTCCTATAATAGTTATATTGTAAAGTATCAACTGATGCCGGCTCGCGCAGGCCAAGCGGTTGCAGGACGCTCCATGCCGAAATTTCTTGCTTGATTTCAGGTTCTTTAGCGTCAATACCGATTGCGGTCATGAGCTCAACAACAATTATTGCTAACAGTATTCTTTTCATATTAGCCGCAAAGTTACAAAATATCCTGATACCTTATGAATATTTTTTTACATTATTTCATAATCAAAACATTATAACAGTTTTAGCGCGAAAAAGGCGAGAGATGATTTGACACCTCTCGCCTTTTATAAATGTTTCGTGCTGATTACTTCAGAGCATCAATGGTTGCTTGGATAGCTTCCATCTTTTGAGTAGCATCAGCCAATTTGTTACGTTCATTTTCGACAACCGCTGCGGGAGCATTGTTTACGAAGCGCTCATTAGAAAGTTTCTTCTCAACAGATGCTTTAAAGCCACGCAGATAGTCAAGCTCTTTATTGAGACGTTCAAGTTCTGCCTCAACATCAATATTTGTTTCAAGCGGGATATTGAACTCGGTAGTGCCAACGAGGAATGAAGCCGCTGCAGCATCTTTCTCGGCATTAGCCTCAATAGCTGTCAAGTTTGCCAACTTAACAACAATGTTTGCCACGGTCATATCGAAGTCACCGATTACGCGAAGAGTCAACTCGTCTTTTGAGGGAATATTTTTCTTTGCACGCACGGCTCGAACTCCGGCGATAACTTCCTTAGCAAATTCAACATGAGCAAGCAAGTCAGCATCAACTGCACCGGCAACAGGCATTTGAGCGTACATGATAGATTCGCCATCCTTGCGCTCTGCGAGGTGTTGCCAAAGTTCTTCAGTAATAAACGGCATAAACGGATGGAGCAGGCGGAGCAGTGCATCAAAATAATGTTTAACCTGAGCTAAGGTCTTAGCATCAATCGGATGTTGATAAGCCGGCTTAACCATTTCGAGATACCATGATGAGAATTCATCCCAGAAGAGACGATAAACAGCCATCAATGCCTCGTTGAGACGGAACTTACCGAAGAGGTCATTCACTTCCTCTATGGTGGCATTTAGTTTAGATTCAAACCAGCGGTTAGCCAAAGCCGCAGTTTCGGGTTGGGCAAGTGTCTCGTCAACTTGCCAGCCTTGCAACAGACGGAAAGCATTCCAAATCTTGTTGCAGAAGTTACGACCTTGCTCACAAAGTTTATCATCATACATGATATCATTACCGGCGGGAGCAGCGAGCATCAAGCCCATGCGCACACCGTCTGCACCATACTCCTTAATCAAATCAAGCGGGTCAGGTGAATTGCCAAGTTGCTTTGACATCTTTCGACCAAGCGAGTCTCGAACGATACCTGTAAAGTAAACATTATTAAATGGTTGTTTGCCTACATATTCATAACCTGCCATGATCATACGTGCCACCCAGAAGAAGATAATATCCGGGCCGGTCACCAACGTAGCAGTAGGATAGTAATAATTGATTTCTTCATTACCGGGGTTGTTGATGCCATCAAACAGAGTGATAGGCCACAACCAGCTTGAGAACCATGTATCCAAAGCACCTTCGTCTTGACGCAAATCTGATGCTTTCAAATCAAGTCCACTCTCTTGACGAGCTTGTTCGAGAGCAAATTCGGCAGATTCGGCAACGACAAACTTCTCAGAGCCGTCAGATGCGTTATAATAGTAAGCCGGAATACGATGGCCCCACCACAATTGGCGACTGATACACCAATCTTGAATATTCTCAAGCCAAATGCGATAAGTATTCTTATACTTCTCAGGTACAAACTTAATAATGTCATCCATTACAGGCGACAAAGAGATGTTTGCAAAGTGCTTCATGTCGATGAACCACTGCAAAGACAGACGAGGCTCAACGGCTACCTTTGTACGCTCCGAGAAGCCAACTTTATTGTCATAATCTTCGACTTTCTCGAGTAAGCCTGCGGCATCAAGGTCTTTAGCGATAGCCGTACGAACATCGAAACGATCCATGCCAACGTACATTCCGGCATTCTCACTGACTGTACCGTCTTCGTTAAAGATGTCAATGGTCTCAAGATTGTGAGTCTTACCGAGCATATAGTCATTCTTATCGTGTGCAGGTGTTACCTTCAAACAGCCTGTACCAAACTCGATTTCTACATAGCGGTCTTCGATAACCGGGATAACGCGATTAACCAAGGGCACAATAACACGCTTACCTTTAAGCCATGCATTCTTTGGGTCCTTAGGATTGATACACATTGCAGTATCACCCATGATTGTCTCAGGGCGTGTTGTAGCAACAACAGCATAACGACGACCTTGTGCATCGCGGTGCACTACCTCCTCCTCAGAGCCGGTTTCACCGGTCATATCATCATCAGCGAGATAGTAGCGTAGATAATATAATTTTGATTTTTCTTCAACAAAGAACACTTCGTCATCGCTGATTGCTGTGCGATTTTGAGGATCCCAGTTAACCATGCGCAGACCGCGGTAGATGAGACCTTTCTTATACAAATCACAGAAAACTTTGATGACACTGCGGCTGCGCTGCTCGTCCATAGTGAAGGCAGTGCGACTCCAATCGCATGAAGCGCCGAGTTTGCGCAATTGCTGCAATATAATGCCGCCATGAGTTTTTGTCCAATCCCATGCGTGAACCAAGAATTCTTCGCGTGTAAGATCAGTCTTCTTAATACCTTGAGAGGCAAGTTTTGCAATAACCTTAGTCTCGGTAGCGATAGAAGCATGGTCTGTACCGGGCACCCACAAAGCGTTCTTGCCTTGCATACGTGCGCGGCGCACCAAAATATCTTGGATAGTGTTATTGAGCATATGCCCCATATGTAACACTCCGGTTACGTTTGGCGGGGGAATAACTATAGTGTAAGGTTCTCTGCCATCAGGCACTGACTTAAAAAGATCATGCTCTGTCCAGTAGGCATACCATTTGTCTTCAACCTCTGCAGGATTGAATTTTTGCGACAACTCGTTCATT
>CAYYAA010000118.1:0-6219 GCA_964469875.1 uncultured Bacteroides sp. | reverse complement strand
AACAACTGTCAAATCTTCAAGATGCAGGTTGAACAAAGTACCATGCAGAAGATTGCCGACAAAGAGGTAGGTTGGTCGTTTAATGACCAAGAGGAGGCGGCTATCATTGATATGCGTCTCGGCATGGAGAAGAGTTATCTCTTTGGCAGCAAGGCGAAAATCTATGACATCACAAAGAAAGAGGATGTCTATCTGACAGGAGGCATCTGGAATCAGACAAGCAACGAATGTGCTATTTCTATCGACGAGATTGACGATAAGGCATTGGTCGAATTGTGTAGCAAGGCTTTCACCGGCACCGGTGGCTCGAAACGCAAAATCTTGCTCGCCGGCACTAAGTTGATGGAGGCGTTGAGCAATGCAAATTACAACAAGACCGTTTCGGCGGGTGAAACCTTCGTTAAATGGGGTATCAAGTTCCGCGAAATTCAGTCAAACTTCGGCACACTCTATGTGCTTCATTCAGAAATCTTTGACCAATGTGGTCACACGGATGACGGCTTCATCATTGACCCGGAATATATCACAAAATACTGTCATATTCCGTTCAATATCGAGACGCTCGACTTGCGCCGTTCAGGTGTGCGCAACACTGATGCAGTGGTTATCACCGAGGCTTCATGTTTGGTGCTTCGCTTCCCTGATGCACACCTCCGCGTAATCGGTGTTTCAAACAATGTGAAAGACAATACCGCAACAAGCGACTCTGAAGCAGCGAATAAGGAATGATAGTGCAATACACCAAAGCCCAAATGCTTGAATACCGGCGTAAAATCGCCGGGTTCGAGCCTTTGAGAGCCGACTGCTCGATAGAGATAGTCGATGGCATAGATGTCAACGAATTGTTAGAGCGCGAGCTGCGTCAGTGGTATCTCGACTTGCTTGACAACGGCGATGTTAACTTGTTGAAGACAACTGAAATAGGCAGCGCATTAGCATTGGCGACACGCAACGACGGCTCTGCCGTGATAAAACTTCCTGACAACTGCCGACGCGTTGTTTCGGTCTATGTTAACGGTTGGCAACGTGATGCAAAGGTCATGGATTATGCTTCGGCGCTGCCACGGCTGCAGCTCTTATCCAACCCCTACTCTCGCCCGGGGACATCAGATCCGCTTGCGGTGGACTGCGGCAACGGCGTGCTGTTAGTCGCTCCGACAGGCAGCTATGTGGCATCAGCCACGGCGATATGTGACACCGGCGAAGATACGTTTATTTTTGACGAAAAAGCTTTATCTAATCTAAATGAATATGCAAAACATTCTATCATCTGCCCACAAAGCGTGGTGTGAGGCATCCAACTTCCGCTCAAGGCGTGAGCGCTACAAGCGCTTCACATACGGCGACCAATGGTGCGATATGGTGCTTGATGATAATAACAAGTTGGTGCGCGAGGACACGATGATTATGGAAACGGGCAAGAAGCCATTGACAAATAATCTGATACGCCAACTTATCAAGACCATAGTCGGTCGCTATCGCGTGATGTGTGCCGAGGCTAATGTCTATGACAACTCGGCTGAGAGTTATGCTTATCGCAACCGCTTGGCGGAGCTTGACAGCCGCCTGCTTGAGGAGTTTCTGATTTCGGGATGTGCGGTGCAACGTATTGTCAACGAGAGACGCATGCAGGGGTGCGGCGTTTGGATTGACAATGTAGACCCTCGCAGGTTCTTTTGCAACGCAATCACAGACGCACGAGGTTGGGATATGGAGTTGGTCGGTATGCTCCACGATATGACCTTGCCGGAAGTTATATGCCGCTTCAGCCACGGCGAGCTGAAGCGAGCAGCAGAGATTAAGCACATCTATGGCGGCACGGTCGGCGACAGAGCATTTGCGTCGTCAGCAATCTTCGGCTTGACCTCGGTTGGCAGTAATGACTTTTTTATTGCATCAGACGGGAAGTGTCGCGTCATAGAGGTGTGGACACTTGACTGCAAGGAGACAGTCACCGACACACCGTCACAGCCACGATGCGAATTTGAATTTGCATGGCATTGTCGCTGGCTCGCGCCCGACGGGACGGTTCTCGACGAATATGATTCGCCATACGCCCACCGCTCACATCCTTTTGTTGTCAAACTCTACCCTTTGACCGACGGCGAGGTTCATCCGTTTGTAGAGGACGTTATTGACCAACAAAAGTATATCAACCGCTTGATTGTCATGATAGACCACATCATGGCATCGTCGGCAAAAGGTGTGCTTCTGTTTCCGACAGACCAGTTGCCGGATGGCGTTAAGTGGGAAGAGGTGTCACGCTGCTGGGCTCATGCCGATGGCGTGATACCAATCACCGGAGCGACAAATGTGTTGCCGCAACAAGTGGTGACACAAACCGCCAACACCGGTGCCTATCAATTGCTGTCATTACAGATGAAGCTCTTCGAGGATATTTCGGGCGTGAGCGATGCTCTTATGGGCAAAAATGTATCAGCCTCAACCGGTGCTAATCTCTATGAAAGTCAGGTTCGTAACGCAACAATAGCACTGAACGATATTCTCGAATCATTCTCCTCTCTCACCTCCGAGCGCAATGCCAAAGCCGAAAAAAGTGTCGCTGTCAAAAAATAAATGTCATTTCTGTTGGTATTTTACCAATTTATATTGTATCTTTGCATAGTATTTTAAAAATAAAACATATTTTACTTCTTTTATCTTTGACACATGAACGCCACTAATAACGCCACCATCCAAGCACGCAATGCCAAATTTATCGCCAATTGTCTAAACATCATTGAGAAGAATCAGCACCTCGGACTGCGCGCAGCCGTCCGCCTTGCGCTTGCCATGAAACCCGACTGCTATTATGTAACATTTGAGCAGGCACGCACTGCCATCAGCAAGCTCAAAGGAACGCGCAAACGCTGTGCCGTAGATGCCGGGCATAACAATGTCCACGTAAAACAATGGGAGGAAATCGAGCGACACATCGAAGCGCGTATGTTTGCCGACCCGGAGGAAGACTATAACTCGGCATTGCTCTATGTTATCACACGACAGCGACCGTCACAATTTTTCATCTCCGAAGACCGCGCCATGCGGCTCATGCGCCCTTATATCACCCATTCACACCTGCTAAGCCTAAAAAAATCATGACAGTAACACTATCAACAGACGTAATACTCGAAAATATCTACGCCGCATCAGCACTATACACAATAACAAATCAGAGTGACAAGCGCCTGCCACTGCTGCATCGCGACCACCGCAGCGCGCTACTGCGAGTGATTGAGGAAGCATTCAGCAATCAGATTATGCAGATGCTGCCACACGTACAATCTTTTGCCATAACAGACAGCTCCTTAGTTATGGAGCTTGATGATGAATTTGGCAGCACAGACAGCTCTCCGGCGGAGCTGCTGCAAACGATTATAACGTCAAGGGCTTTAGCTGCAGTGTGGATTAACATAGACCTCAAACGCAGCCAAGCCTACAGCACACGAGCCGACTTATCGACAAAGGCGCTGCTCAAAATTGCGACAATAGCACATCCATTTATCAGACAGCGAGGACTATAAAAAGGCGGTCGGCATCCTCAGAGTGAATTGAGAATGCCGACCGTCGCTGTACCTCGGAGCAGAATCGAACTGCTATCTAAAGTTTAGGAAACTTCTATTCTATCCGTTGAACTACCGAGGCATTACAGCGCAAAGTTACTACAAAAAAGTGATATACACAATTTAGCACGTGATTTTTGGTTAATTGCCGATTATGTGCTACTTTTGCTATATGCTTAACCAATAACTCAATATATGAACATATCAAAGTTATTTTGCGGCGCGTTGGCATTGGCGGCAACAACCATTACCATTTCAGCCGAAATTCCGACCAATTATTACTCCACCTGCGAGGGTAAGGGCGGACAAGAGTTGCTTGAAGCTCTGTTTAATCGCATAACAGAGCATACCGATGTGACATACAGCGGTCTGTGGACTTTATATCAGACCTCAGACGTGCATGACAACGGTAAGATTTGGGATATCTATTCCACCAAGGAATGGACATATAAGAGCGAGCAATGCGGCAACTATTCGCATATCGGAGATTGCTACAACCGTGAGCACTCAATGCCTAAGAGTTGGTTTAACGATGCTTCGCCGATGGTGAGCGATGCTTTTCACATCTACCCCACCGATGGCAAGGTTAACGGACAGCGTTCAAACTATCCATACGGCGAATGTGCTAACGGCTCTAAGGTGTCATCTAACGGCGGCGTTGAAGCTCTCGGCAAATTAGGTGAATGTACCTTTGAAGGCTACAGCGGCACAGTTTTTGAGCCGGATAATGAGTATAAGGGCGACTTGGCGCGTTCTTACTTCTATATGGTAACGTGCTACAATGATAGGGTTTCAAGCTGGAACTCTGACATGTTAAACGGCACAAGCTATCCGGCGTTCACCGACTGGAGTGTTGACTTGCTGCTTAAATGGCACCGTGAGGACCCTGTGAGCAAGAAAGAGACAGACCGCAACGAGGCTATCTATGCTGCACAAAATAACCGTAACCCGTTCATCGACCATCCCGAATTGGTTGAATACATTTGGGGTGTACACAAAGCTGACGCATGGAGCTCAACAAATAATTGCGTACCGGAGCTTAACCGACCGACTGACGGCTCGACTGTCAGCATGGGCGGAACGGCTGTCGGCATTGCGTCTAAATATACGCTCAATATCAAAGGTAGCTACTTGACCTCTGACATTACGTTGAGTTTGACTTCAGACAAGTCAGGTTTCAGCTTGGCAACGTCAAAGGTTAAAGCCGCAGACGCTATGAGCGATTACGGTGCTGACGTGGACATCATCTACACCGCAGCAACGACAGGCGATGCGACAGCCACATTGACCTTGACAAGTGACAACATCAGTTCGACAGTGACCGTAACAGCGACAGCATACGACGGTCTGCACGCTGCCGAAGCTACCGACATCACAGATGAATCATTTGTTGCCAACTGGGTATATATCGGCGATGCAGATGCGGACGGCAACTATACACTCAACGTGACACTTGACGGCGAGAGCATTGAGGGCTATCCCTGCAAGGTGAACGCTGCCGACGGTCAATATCGCGTCAGCGAGTTGCAGCCGGAGACCGCTTATGAGTACAGCGTAAGCTCAGCATCTGCGACTTCTAATGTTGTGAAAGTTACAACCGCAAGCTCACAGCCCGAAATCGTTATCAGCTTTGACGGCGCACTGTCATTGACAGCTATCACGGGCGAGGCTTCTGACGCTATTGAGCTATCAATTGACAGTGACAACATCGACAGCGATATTACAATCAGCGTGGATGCGCCGTTCCAATTGTCAACAGACAAGGCAGAATGGGCTAATACGTTGAAGCTCAATCCGGCAGAAGACCGCTTCTATCTGCGCTTGTACAGCGAGGTTGACGGTGCATGGGAAAGCACAATCACAGCAAAAGCCGGCGAATATGTCTATGACGAGTTAAGCGTAGAAGGTACATCATCAAGCTCAACAAACTTCCTCGAAGACTTTGAGCCGGAAGGTCAAGAGACTTATACAGCATACACCTACACGGGTACAGCGGCAGTCTGGAACTTCAGCAATGCCGGCATCTGGCAAGCAGATGGCGCATACGAAGGCCTGCAAGCTGTGCGTTTCGGCAAGACTTCGTCAAGCTACATCGGGATGGCATCAGACAAGCGTCGCGGTGCAGGTCTCGTTCAGTTCTATGCTAAACGCTATAATAAAGATGCAGAGGCAGGTCTCGAATTGCTCTACTCTACAGACCAAGGAGAGAGCTGGCAATCAGCAGGCACAGCGACAGTGACCGGAACAAGCTATGAGCAGTATAGCTTCACGGTGAATGTCAGCGGTGATATACGTGTCAAGGTTCAACAGACCTCAGGTGCACGAATGATGCTTGACAACTTAACGATTGAGGACTACCTCAGCACGACATCTGTTGGCGATGTTGATTACCACTCATGGGATGCCTATTGCCGCAATGGTCAAGTCATCGTTGAGACGAGCACACCGACAGAAATCAATGTCTATGGCGTAGATGGCGTTACATATTACAGCGGTACAGTCAATGGCAGCATGACGCTCAGCCTCGCCAAAGGGCTCTACATAATCGCCACACAAAGCGCTTCGCGCCGCGTTTTGGTGAAGTAAGCGAGTCAGCTTCTATGACAAAAAAAATCGCACGGGAAACGTGCGATTTTTTTTGTGTCGGAGGGTGAGT
>CAYYAA010000117.1:0-6513 GCA_964469875.1 uncultured Bacteroides sp. | reverse complement strand
AGGCGACAGCGTGGTGCTGTCGCCTGTTTTTTTGCACTCAAAAAGGCTACTATTAAAATAATATAATAGTTTAATATATATTAACGGTTTAGTAAATTATAGCTGCAAAAAATTAATTAAATTTGCAGTAATCATCACAATATTCTATACCTAAAGTTATAACCTTACCAAATGACCTATCACAATTTATTAGCACTTGCATGTGCAACAATTATCTCGTTTTCAAGTTGCGGAGGTGATGATGATGACAATAGCGGTGTGCAAGCATCGGCTTCGTTCACGGTATCCTCTGAGTCTATAATAGTCGACTACCCTGCAACAACAGAAACACTTACTGTTACGTCAACAGCCGACTGGAATATATCAACGACTGCTGATTGGATTACACTTCGTCCTTCAGGAGGTGTAAAAGGTGAAACAACAAATGTAAAAGTCACCATCAAAGAGAACTCAACGAGCCAAGATCGCAGTGCATCGCTCACCCTCAAAGCAGGCACCACAACAAAAAACATCTCGGTAAGTCAATCTGCAGCATCCTCTCTCAGCGTGTCTCCGACATCAACAAGCGTGGGCGCACAAGGCGGCAGCGTTGCTCTCACAGTTACTTCTAACGTAGCTTGGACAGCAGCAGCTAACGTCGATTGGCTTCATTTGTCAGCAACATCAGGCACGGCAAATGCCACCGTTACAGCCACGGTTGACGCATCCTCAGCTTCTGCCGACCGCGAAGGCACAGTGACCTTCACCTATGGTTCAAAGACAGCAACAGCAACAATCAAACAGTTAAGCGACAACATCTCAGTGCCTGACGGCTACACAATGGTCTGGAACGATGAATTCAATGACGCGTCACTGACAATGCCGGACACCAAAAACTGGAAATACGAAGTCTGGAACGCCGGAACTGTCAACAACGAGCTTCAACGCTATGTTGCCGGTAAACTCGGCAACAACATCACCGCCGAAGTCTCTAACGGCATACTCAAAATCCATGCTATCAAGGTGGGCAACGAAATCATCTCTGCCCGCATGAACTCAACCGAGAGCTGGCAATACGGCTACATGGAAGCACGCATCAAGCTCCCGAAAGGCAAAGGCACATGGCCCGCATTCTGGATGATGCCAAAGAACTATACGTCATGGCCTAAGGACGGCGAAATTGACATCATGGAGGAAGTAGGCTATAACCCCGGCTATGTCTACTCCACAATCCACTGCAACAAATACAACAACACAGGCACAAAGATAGAGTCCGGCAACACATACATCTCAACAGCCGAAAGCGAATTTCACGTCTATGCTTGCGAGTGGACCGCAACAAATCTCAAATTCTATGCCGACGGCAAGTTAGTGCTCAACTATGCCAACGACAAGACAGGCTATGACGCTTGGCCTTTTGACCAACCATTCTACATCATCCTCAACCTCGCATGGGGCGGTGACTGGGGTGGCGCTCAAGGCGTTGACGAGAGCGCACTGCCTGCGACATACGAAATTGACTATGTCCGCGTATTCCAAAAGAAATAACTCCTTTTTACTCAGGGTGTTGATATACCAACCATATATCAACGCCCTTTCATAATTATAATCGAAGTGTCAGCAATGACACTACCTTAAAGATAGAACCTGAAACTAAACTAACAATAATTTTACCTAAACCCAACTAACACAGTAATGAAAAAGTTATCCTTAATTCTACTGTGCCTTGTAGCCACATTGTCGGCATTCGCTAAAGATGTTAGCGTGTCCGGCACTGTTCTGTCGGCTACAGACGGCGAGCCGCTCATCGGCGTGAGCGTGCAAGTTAAAGGGCAAAAAAGTGGTGTCGTTACCGATTTCGACGGTAATTTCACTATTAAAGCGCCCGAAAACAGCGTTGTAACTATCAGTTACATCGGTTTTAAATCAAAAGAATTAACGGCAAGCGGCAAGTTGACAGGTCTGGAAATCCGTCTTGAGGAGGACAGCCAGATGCTCGACGACGTTGTCGTTGTCGGTTATGGCGTTCAAAAGAAGAGCGTTGTGACGGCATCTATCGCCAAAGTGTCAAGCGATGAGCTTGACCTCGTGAAGCCCGTCCGCGTCGATGATGCCCTCAAAGGCCTCGCTGCCGGCATCAACGTAACGTCAAACAACGGTCAACCCGGTGCCGGCTCTACAATCCGTATCCGTGGTACAGGCACAATCAACGACTCTAACCCGCTGTACATCGTTGACGGTATGCCTATCGAAGGCGGCATTGCCTTCCTTGACCCTAACGACATCGCCAGCATCGAAGTCCTCAAGGACGCTGCTTCAGGTGCAGTCTATGGTGCGCGCGCTGCTAACGGCGTTATCCTCGTCACCACAAAGACAGGTGCCAAGAGCGAACGTGTTGACGTCAGCTACAACTTCTCTTACGGTTGGCAAAATCCGTGGCGCAAACGCACCATGCTCAACGCCTCAGAATACGCCGTAATGATGAACGAAGGCTATCTCAATGCAGGTTACGAAGCTCCTTATAGCGACCCTTACAGCTATGGAACAGGCACTGACTGGCAAGACCTCATCTTCAATGACAACGCAGGCATCATGAACCACCAATTGAGCATCAGCGGTGCTTCCCAAAAAGTTGACTACTATATGTCAGCTGCATATTTCAGCCAAGATGGTATCATCGGCGGCGGTGACTGGGACCGTTCAAACTATGAACGTATCAGCGTCCGCTCTAACCTCAATGCCCACCTCTTTGATGTTACCAAGCAACGCAATTGGCTCAGCAAACTCGACCTCCAAGCCAACATGAGCTATGTTCACGAGAACTCTCGCAGCATCTCTAACAACTCTGAGTTTGGTTCACCCCTCGGCTCTGCCGTTACATTGTCACCGATTTTGACTCCTTACTACGAGTCAGCCGACGCTGAAGCCGCTGCATTAGCGCAATACAGCCAAAGCTCACTCTTCACACCGGTATATGACAGCGACGGTCGTCTCTACTACATCCCCGGCTCTGACTATAACGAAATGACCAACCCCTTGGCTGCATTATCTTTGCCTAATGCCAAGAATTGGTATGATAAATTCTATGGTCAATGGGCTGCTGAGTTGACCATTTGGGATAACCTCAAATTCCGCAGCAACTTCGGCCTCGAACAAGTATGGTATGGCTATGACGGCTGGACACCTAAATATTACTTGAACTCAACCGGTAACAATGCCACATTCTCAAGTGTTTACTCATCAATGCAAAAGCAAACACACTGGCAGGTTGAAAATACATTGTCATGGCAACACACTTATGGCTTGCATGACATCTCAATCCTTCTCGGTCAATCAGCATCACGTACCGACGGCCGTTCACTCTACGGTTCTGCTCAAGACATGATGCAAGAGAGCGACGACAAGGCTAACCTCGATGCAGCGACCGGTCTCCAATCTGACGGCAAACGCGGTTCATCAGGTGGTGCATGGGTACGTCACTCACTGTCATCACTCTTCGGACGTTTGAGCTATAACTTCGACGAACGCTATATGGCTCAATTCGTTATCCGTCGAGACGGTTCTTCTAACTTCGGTGCAAACAGCAAATATGGTACATTCCCCGCTGTATCTTTAGGTTGGAATGTAACAAATGAGAAGTTTGCTCGCGAAAACTTGCCACAATGGTGGAACACAACCAAAATCCGCGCATCTTGGGGTAAGAATGGTAACGAGAACATCGGTTCACTCCAATATGTATCACTCACCACATCAGGTAATAACTACGCATTTGGTTCAGGTCTGGCACAGTCTGCACAAGTCGGTGTAAAACCCGCCCAAATCGCTAACGAAGACCTCTGCTGGGAGGAATCACGTCAGACTGACGTTGGTATCGACTTCGCGTTCCTCAACAACTCAGTGACATTCACCACCGACTACTACTACAAGAAGACAGAAGGTATGCTTATCAGTATGCCGCTCGCAGGTTATGTCGGCGAAGTTGCTCCTTATGGCAACGTCGGCACAATGTCTAACCAAGGTGTCGAATTTGAAGCAGGTTACAACAAACGATTCGGCGAAGTTTCGTTCCGCGTCCGCGCTAATGCTTCTTATTTGAAGAACAAACTTATCAACCTCGGTAACGCTTCAGGTTATTACACTGTCGAATCAGTACAATCAATCGGCGAAGTTGTTCGCGGCACAAACGGTCTCCCCTACCCGTACTTCTATGGCTATGAGAGCAACGGCATCTTCCAAAACTACGACGAAATACGTGCTTATGTCAATGCTGACGGCGAAATGATTCAACCTAATGCAGTTCCCGGTGATGTTCGTTGGGTAGACTACAATGGTGATGGCGTTATCTCTGCAGATGACCAACACATGATTGGTAAAGGCACACCTGACTGGACATACGGTTTCAACATCAACTTGGAATGGCGCAATTTCGACTTCTCTGTTGTATGTCAAGGCGTTGCAGGCAACCAAATCTATGAGGCAACTCGTCGTTTGGATATCGCATCATCAAACCTCCCGCGCTGGATGCTCAATCGTTGGACCGGCGAAGGTTCTACAAACGAATATCCTCGTTTCTCTATCGTAGACGATACCAACTGGGGCCGCTCAAGCGACTTATACGTTAAAGATGGTGACTACTTCCGTCTGAAGAACATTACTCTCGGTTACACCGTCCCCACAAACATCACTCGCAAAGCATTTATCCGTCAATTGCGCGTCTATGTTATGGCTGAAAACTTGTTGACATTCACCAAGTACACCGGCTTCGACCCTGAAATCGGTAATGGTAACTCATTAGGCGTTGACCGTGGTGTATATCCACAATCACGAACTTGGACAATTGGTTGCAACCTTAATTTCTAACGCATTTAAAAGCATTATAAGATGAAAAAATATATTTTAGGACTCGGATTGGTGCTTGCAACTACAGCCACATCATGCAGCGACAGCTTCCTTGATGTCGAAGCACCATCCCAGATTCTGACTGACGAATATTACACCACTACGGATCACATGAGCGAGCTTTTGATAAGCGCGTACACTCCGCTTGCATGGCATGATTGGGCGCAAGGTCAATACAACCCGCTCAACGTCATGTCAGACCTCATGGCTGATGATATCTACCCCGGTGGTGCTACAGCCGCAGATAACGAGAACTGGCACAAGATGTTCAACTACTCTTGCACTCCCGACTACGTAATCTCAGGCATCTGGACAAACTGCTACAACGGCATACGCCGCTGCAATTATGTGCATGAGTATATGCCCAATATCGCAGATATTGATGATGACACTCGTGATCTCTGGCTCGCTGAAGCTAAGACGCTTCGTGCTTATTACTACCTCACACTCTGGAAGTTCTGGGGTGACATACCATTCTACACCAAGAACCTCACATTCCCATATCAATGCAGCAAATCTGACGCTGATGATGTCTATGAAGGCATCATCAATGACCTGCAAGACGCTATTGACCTGAATGCCATGCCTATGCGCAACTACAACACCGCTGACCAAAACGTCACCGGTCACGCTACATTGGCATTCGCTTATATGATTTATGCTGACGCTGTTATGTATCAAAAAGACACAACTCGCTACAGCACCGCACTTCAATATATGAAGAACATCATCAACTCAGGCGTTTACAAGTTGACCTCAGACTATGACGCTATCTGGGATGAAGAAAACGAATGGAACGACGAAATCATCTTCGCCATCAACTACTTCCACAACGGCGCAAGCCGCAGTTGGAGCAATCCTTACTATGTAGGTGGCACCGTGCTCCCGACACTCATCAGCCCCAACGGTCTCGAAACAGGCACAGTCTATCGCGGTATTGCTTGGGGTCAAGGCGAAGGCTGGGGATTCTGCCCCGTACGTCTTGACGCTTACGAAGCATTTGAAGAAGGCGACACTCGCCGCGACGCATCAATCAACGACTTCCGCGACAAAACTTATAACGCACGTTATGAAGACACCGGTTTGTGGATTCGCAAGTTCGGTAACCGCGTAGGCTATAACGATGGTCAAATCGCTGACGCCGTTATGAACTTCGGTCAAGACCTGCCTATCTATCGCTACTCTGAGACACTGCTCAACGCTGCTGAACTCGCACTCCTCGGCGGCGGCTCTGCAGACTCTCAAGGCTACCTCGACCAAGTACGCGCTCGCGCCGGTCTCGGTTCTATCTCGGCTACTGTTGACAACATCATCAATGAACGCCGCTTCGAGTTCCTCGGCGAAGGCAAACGCTACTTCGACCTTGTTCGTTCAGGCAAAGCAGCTTCCGTCCTCGGTCCGGATCCCAACGGCTATCGCACCAACACATGGTCTGAAAGCCGCAAATACCTGCCAATACCTCAAAGCGAAATCAACAGCTCTGACGGCTCTCTTACTCAAAATCCTAACTACTAATGAATCAATCGACAATGAAAAATATCTTCAAATCCGCACTGTCGATGCTGTCAGCCACATTGCTCTTAGCTGTGGCAGCGTGTTCGCCCGAGGGTGTTGATGACCTCAACGCCAATGCCC
>CAYYAA010000116.1:5125-6538 GCA_964469875.1 uncultured Bacteroides sp. | reverse complement strand
ACAAAACTAAAGAAGAGCAAGTTAAGAAAGCTGTTGAAGCCGCTCTCAAGAAAGCCGGCATCAACCCCAACCTCGTTGACAGCGAAGACCACATCGAGTCTAACATCGCTAAAGGCTGGTTAACTCAAGAAGAAGCAGAAAAAGCTCGCGTTATCGCTAAAGAAACCGCTGCTGCTAAAGCTGCTAACCTTCCCGAGCAAATGATTCAAAACATCGCTCAAGGTCGTCTCAACAAATTCTTCAAAGAGTCTTGCCTCGTTGAACAAGAATTCGTTAAAGACGGTGAGCTCACTATCGGTCAATACCTCGAAAAGGCTGCCAAAGGCCTTACCGTTACTGAGTTCAAACGCGTTAACCTCAACGAAGACTAATAAGCTAACTCAGCAAGTCATAACGCAAAACTCCGGCGCATCCCGCCGGAGTTTTTTTGTGCCTACACTTGTCAATGTCACGTCTGACGGTTGGGATGCGCCATATCATCGCGAAGCTGTTGTGTTTCGGTCGCACCGCGACCGACCTCTCCCGCAATAATCCACAATCATCCGGCGATTTATATTGCCGACAAATCCAGTCCAACACATCAATCTATTATTTATTAATATTTGCTAATTATATTTAATTATACAACTATTTAATTTTATTTAACATCGGGGGGGGGGGTGGATTTTAACACTCATGAATTAACTTTGCAACTCGGACAAAAAAAACAACTATTAATACCGCAGAAATCTAATTTACTAAAATACAATAATCTAATCCCTTAAATTTCATCTTACATTATGGAAAGAGCATTTGAAGATTCTTATGAAACCCCTCGCATGGACACCATCGAAATTGAACTCGAAGGCTGTATTCTCGGCATATCAGGAAACCAAAAGACAATAACTGATGCTGGGGCTGAAGATGTAGAAGGTATGACAGTTAGCGACGAAGACGTATGGTAATCTATATTGTCTGACGCTGACAAGCCTCTAAGCACATCAATTAACAAACAAGCCTAAAAAAATCACTTGATAATTCAAAACACATTATGAAGACCAATTCATTAGCGGCCATTGCTATGGTTGCATCTGCCGCTTTGGTCGGTTGCTCTAACGATGACTTCAGTCAACTCGTTGGTGCAAGTGACGAAACCACAATCTACGCCGAAATCGTCGGCGGCTCACGCTCAGATGTTACAAAAGAAGGCGTCTACTCATGGACTGCAGGAGACGCATTCGACGTATTGAGCTCAGTAAACGCACAGATATCAACCTTCACAGCTAAAACAGCTGATGACGCTGCAGCCGGCAAATTCACCGGGAGTGCACCTTCTGAAGACCTTGGCACTTATGCCACATACCCAACGGAAACAATTACAAAAGATAAAGATGAATTCATCGTCACTTTAGCATCAGGCTATGGCGATGAAAA
>CAYYAA010000116.1:3948-5025 GCA_964469875.1 uncultured Bacteroides sp. | reverse complement strand
AGCTACAACCGCAGAGGCGACAGACTATTACTTTATCGTGCCCGTGCCCGTTGGCACTTACGAGAAAGGTTTCAAGATTGAAGTCTTAAAGGGCGACGACGCTATTGCAACAAGCAAACTTCTCAAATCCATCACTCTGCAACGCGCTCACCTCGGTCTCTATCCCGAGCTAACTGTTAACGCAACAGAAATTGAAGGCGTAATTCAAGAAACCAAATCTGTAAGCACTGCCGCAGCTCTCAAAGATGCTTTGGAAAGCGGTCGCAGCGTAAAGTTGACAGCAGACGTTGACATTAGAGGTCAAAAAATCGTCATTCCCGAAGAGGCTTACGCAGTACTCGACCTTAACGGGCAAACCCTTACCGCTCAAAACAACGGCGACGGCCGTATCACAGTGAAGGGCACTCTGAAAGTTAAAGATAGCGGCGAAAATGGCACTATCAAAGGTGACGGTGAATCAAGTCTGACAGGCCTTATATGGGCAGGTGACCCAGATAACCTCACATCATACGGTAATGGTAAAGTAATTTTAGAAAGTGGCACAATTGATGCAACTTGCGAAAAAGGTTATGGTATTGTACTCCGCGGTGGTTGCTCTTTCAAAATGACCGGTGGAACTATCAAAGCAACATGTTTCGCACTTTCAGGAAACGGTAACGACAAAACTAACACAGCTAAATATGAGATTTCAGGCGGTCACCTCGAATCAACAACTGACTATGCCGTATATCTCCCCCACTTAGGAGAAACTACCATATCAGGTGATACCGAAATAGTAGGCAATACAGGTGCTATTGCTATCCAGAACGGCGACTTAACAGTTGACGGTGGCAGCATTACTGCTAATGGCGTTGGTACTCCTATTGTCCCGGCTGATGGTGATGGTACAAACGGCTTATATTTCGCTGCAATATGCCAAGCTGCAGGTTATGACGGAACAAGCGTAACTATCAACGGCGGCACAATAAAATCTTTGGCAAATGCGGTAGATTTCAACAACCTTTACAAGGGCACAGTATCATCAAAAGCAAAAACAACAATCGTCAACGGCGGCAACTTCTCTGACTTGACATTCGC
>CAYYAA010000116.1:0-3848 GCA_964469875.1 uncultured Bacteroides sp. | reverse complement strand
TGTCGTCAAGTAACGTACATTCGACTTACAATTCCAATAAACCAAAGTAAATAAACATTTCCGAAAACGTGTAGGCGCAGGTGATTGTGAATTCACCTGCGCTTTCTCATTATCTGTTAGCGACTGTTGGCGTGAAAAATATTGCTGAGATTTGATAGTTTTTGTATCTTTGCAAAAATCAATTCTACTCACATGAAAAAATTCCTAAGACTTATTTTGACTTCAATTCTATGCGTTGGCGGTATGCTCGGAGCATCCGCACAGTCTCGTATCATTACGTTTGATAATCCCAAACTGACAGTATTTTTACCTCCAAAAGGCCTCGAAAACGGCAAGGCTGTTATCGCTTGCCCCGGCGGTGGTTATACCCACCTTGCAAAAGACCACGAGGGTATGCACTGGGCACCATATTTCAACAACATGGGCGTGGCATACGCGGTGCTTGAATACTCGCTTCCTTACGGCGACAAGACCGTGCCGATGAAAGATGTTGAGAAGGCTTTCAAGGTGCTGACAGATAGTGCCGAGGTATGGAAAATCAATCCTGAAGCAATAGGCATCATGGGCTCGTCTGCCGGCGGTCATCTCGCTTCGACTGCTGCAACACATCAGACCGAAGTGTGCAAACCTGCATTTCAGATATTATTCTATCCCGTAATCTCAATGGATGCCGAGATTACGCATAAAGGCTCACGCAACGCGCTACTCGGCGAGAAGCCGTCGCAAGCTGATGTTGACCTATATTCTAACGAAAAACAAGTGACAGCCAACACGCCGCGCGCATTCATCGCTCTTTGCACAGATGATGATGTCGTGAAGGCTGACAACAGCGTGCGCTATTACACCGCACTGCTACACGCCGGTGTGCCTGCTTCGATGTTCATTTACCCCAAAGGCGGACACGGCTGGGGCTTCCGCACTCACGTGGCGTTCCACGATATAGTGCTTGACGAATTGGCTCTATGGCTTAAAAGTTTCTAAGACATAACTCTCCTATATCAGACCCAAGATAAAGACTGCGGCAATGCAGACGGGCGCGATGTAACGCAGAGAGAAGATGATAAGGCGGACAGCGATATGTTGCCCGCCGAGTTCTTTTGTGACCATACGGCGATCAAGAAACCAGCCGGTGAAAATCGAAATAATCATACCTCCGATAGGCAATAATATGTTGCTTGCAAGGAAGTCAAAGAAGTTGAAAATGGTCTTGCCAAAGATTGACACATCGCTGAGACGACCGAATGACAGGGCACAGAGTGTGCCAAAGAACATGGCAATGCCAACAGTTAAGGCTGTCGCCTTATTGCGGCTCATGCCGTGCTCACGTGTGAAATAAGCAATGGTTATTTCGCCCATTGATATTGTCGAGGTCAACGACGCGAGTAAAAGCAGGATAAAGAACAGCGTAGACCAGAACAAGCCGCCGGGCATATTTACAAAGATTGATGGCAGCACCTCAAAGACGAGCTTAGGTCCTGCCGTCGGCTGCAAGCCGTAGGTGAAAACTGCGGGAAATATCATGATGCCCGATAGGATGGCAGTTAAGGTGTCGAGCGATGCTGTGATGGTCGCGCTGCGCACTAATTTTACATCTTTATTGAAGTAGCTTGAATATGTAATCAAGCATCCCAATCCGAGACTCAGCGAAAAGAAGGCTTGCCCCATTGCGCCAAATATGACATCCGATGTTATCTTAGAAAAATCAGGTTTGAAAAGAAACTGCACGCCGTCTTCAGCGCCCGGCATGGTCAGCGAATTTACGCAGAAAGCAACGAGTATCAGAAACAATACCGGTAGCATAATATTGCTGACGCGCTCAATGCCCTTTGTAACGCTATTTCGCAGCACTGCGAAGTTAATAAGCAGGAATAGTATCATCCACATCACAGGGCGGAAATCTGACGAGCTAAATGCGTCAAATGCGCTATGCAGTCCTTCCTCTGAACTTACGCCATTAAAACCGATGAGCGACTGATAAACATACTCCATCGTCCACCCGGCAATTACGGAGTAGAAACTCAAGATAACAAGCCCCGACGTGATGCCGATTGCACTAATGACGCGCCAAAACTTGCCGCGCGTCAGCACACGAAATGCGCCTGAGATATTGCGCCCGGTCTTGCGGCCAATGACAAACTCCGCGCACATAACGGGTATGCCAAGAATGAGAATGAAGCATATATAGATTAGCAAAAAAGCGCAACCGCCATGCACACCTGTCTCGTAAGGGAAACGCCAAATGTTGCCCAAGCCAACGGCAGAGCCAACAGTGGTGGCGATAACGCCGAGTCGCGTTGCAAACTTTTGTGATTTTGGAGTAGACATAGAGTTATGGATTAGTATGTAAGATGCTACAAAGTTAAAACAATAGCTTGTATAAAACAAGTGAAATGCAAAATTTACGAAATACTCAACTAAAATATAATGCCAAGCGATAAATTTATCATTGGAAATGGTTAACTTTACAGACAAAATCAGAACATCTAATTAACAATTAAGATTATGGTACTTGATTCTCTTGAAAATTCTGCAAAATACGAAGGCTTGCACCCTGCTTTTAAACAAGCATTCGACTTCGTAAAAAGCACCGATTTCACTAAATTGGAACCGGGCAAAATCGAGCTCAATGGCAAAGACCTCTATGTAAACTTCGCCGAAGTGAACACCAAAACTGAGGAGACTGCAAAAATGGAGACTCACAAAAACTACATCGACATCCAAATTGCTATCTTCAAAGAGGAGCAAATGGGTTACACCCCAACAGCTCACTTGACTCAACCTCGCGACGAATATAACGAAGTAAAAGACGTAACCTTCTATTACGACAAAGCAGAAACAATGCTTAACGTGAAAAAAGGTGAGTTTGCAATCTTCTTCCCCGAAGACGGTCACCAACCCGGCATCGGCGAAGGCCCGTGGCGCAAAGTTATCGTTAAGGTAAAAATCTAAGCGTCTAAGACCAAACAGCATATAGCCTCGGTTCCAACCGGGGCTTTTATTTTATCTCGGAGATGAAGAAATTCATGGTAATTATTTGAGACATTGAACAATAATTATTATTTTTGCCACAAATATTAAAATATGTGTACACGACAAGAATGCATCTCGCTACTAACAGATGCGAGCGACTATATTAAGAATGAATTTGGCGTAAAGTCATTGTTAATCTTTGGCTCTATGGCACGCGGCAACAATAATGTCAATAGCGATGTCGATATTTGTGTTGACATGCCAGCGAAGCTCTTTAAAATAATAGAATTTAAACAATACCTTAAAGACTTGTTAGGAACAGAAGTAGACGTTGTGAGAAAATCTCAATATCTAAACGAGTGCCTAACACATGAAATTGAACGCGATGGAATTAGAATTTTCTCAGAATAAAACAATTGTACAAAACATTCTAAAACAGATCGACAATTCATTAGAATTAATATCTGAATGGAATAAGACTATAAAATCACCTGAAGATTATTTATCATCTCCTGAAGGGATGAGAACATTAGCTGCTACTTGTATGCTCTTAGAAAGCATTGGTGAGGGCATAAAGAAAGTTGATAAAATAATGCCGAATTTCTTGTTTAAGATAGCGCCCGATATGCCATGGAAACAAATCAAGGGCTTAAGAGACCATATCGCACATGGCTATTTTGATATCGACGCAGAAGTGATTTATGATGTAGTTAAGAGCGAAATCACAAGGTTACTAAACGCTGTCAATATGCTACGTAACAATCTATAAATAATCAGATATTTAATTAACCCGATTTGACTTATTAGACAAATTTCGCAGCCATATAAAACAAAAGCTCCGGAAGACAGTGTGTCATCCGGAGCTTGATAGGGGGCGG
>CAYYAA010000115.1:0-6586 GCA_964469875.1 uncultured Bacteroides sp. | reverse complement strand
ATCCTGCATTTTAAGCGTGATAGCTCTTGCCAAGTCGTCAGCCGGTACACCCTTTGGCGTACTTAAATCAAATCGAAGCACGGGATATTTGATCCAATCCTTTTCTAAATGCTCAATTGCCAATCCTGTAAAAAGCTCTTTTCTTCCCTCGAAATAAGATTTAAGAGTGTTCGCTAATAATGTTTTGCCGAAACGGCGCGGTCTACTAAGAAATACAAATGTAGAAGTATTAGCCAACTTGTAGATGAGATCAGTCTTATCTACGTATAAGGCATTAAGCGAGCGTAATTTTTCAAAACTTTGTATGCCGACGGGATAGAATGGTTGAGTATTCATCGTTTTATGGTTTCGCAAGGATTAATTACTGCAAAAATAACACATCTCATGCAGCTTTCCAAGCAACTATTACTCAAAATATTGGATGAATCATAAATTTTTTTAAAAAAAATTTGGAGGGAAAGAAAAATGTTGCTACTTTTGCGGTGTACTATTACACTAATACACTCAAACACATCATAAGATGGGAACAAAAATGACAAGTACGAAGGAGAGTAATTTGAGAGTAGCCACGGCGACAAGTCGCGTTGGCGGCGGCATATCCGGTGGAAGTCGGAAGTGCGGACTGAGTCGCTGCGTGCTTTGCGGCGTGTTGACCGGTGTTGCGGCAGTTGGATTGCTGCTGTCGGCAGGAGTTACGTTTGGCGGACTTGTGGCGGGTGTAAGTGTTGCCCTGATATGCCTAATGGCATAAGTTAGGGTGTTAATAGAGATACTAAACTAAATTATATAATATGTTAAGCATTAATTCTATCGTTTATGGTTATCCTCACAGCCAGCGACCGCTGCTTGAGGGAATCAATCTTGAGGTGGAGCCGGGTCATATCTACGGACTGCTCGGGGCAAATGGCGAGGGCAAGAGTACGCTGCTCTACCTCATTGCCGGGTTACTGCGTCCAAAGGCGGGCACGGTGACATATAAAGGCATTGAGACTTTTAAGCGTCTGCCACAGACCTTGGCAGATGTCTTTATCGTGCCGGAGGAGTTTGTTCTGCCAAGTGTCAGTCTTGCGCAGTATGTCAAACTTAATGCTCAATTTTATCCTAATTTTTCGCAGGACGATTTAAAGCGTTATCTTGAGCACTTCCGATTGGACACAGATTTGCATCTCGGACAGTTGTCTATGGGACAGAAGAAGAAAGTCTTTGTGGCGTTTGCGCTTGCTTGCAACACGTCGTTGCTGTTGATGGATGAGCCGACCAATGGGCTTGACATTCCGGGAAAGACAGACTTTCGTCGTACGATAGTGTCAGCGATGAATGATGACCGCACAATCATCATCAGCACACACCAAGTGCGAGACCTTGACCGCATACTTGACCATGTTGTTATCATGGGAAATCATAAGATTATCCTCGACCGTGCGATAAATGATATTACAAAGGATTGGACTTTTGACTCAGTAAGTAATCCTGCGGAGTGTCAAGGTGTTATTTATAGCGAGCCGGTGCCCGGAGGCTATAATGTTATCTGCGAGAACTCCGGCGCGGAGGAGTCGGATGTCAATCTTGAGACCTTGTTCAACTATATATTTTCACAAACACAGAAAGGGAAACAGCAATGAAAGCGATAAAACAAAACGGCAATCAAGTCTTCAGCTTTGAGCGCTATTGGGCGTTGTTGGAGACCTATCTGACCGAGAACGGCAAGACCATCGGCATCTATACTGCGGCATTCCTCGGCTTTACAATCTTGGTTGAGCTCTTTATAGGGACGAAGTTTGAAGATGAGGTTGAAGCGCCTGCGCTGTTGATCTATATGTTTATGATGGGCATAATGGCACTTGGTCCGGCAATTTCGGCGTCTCTGATGTTCTCGTCAATGCAGGGTAAGGCAGGGCGTATCAATACATTAATGCTTCCGGCAAGTCATACCGAGAAGTTTTTGGTGCGCACGACAGTCTATCTTGTGTTGTTTGCAATCTCTACGATTATCGTGATGGCGCTTGGAGAGGGAGTGCGATATTTATGCTCTCCGATGAACTATCGAAGTGTCTATCAGCTACTGATGGACGTGAATATGCATATTTCATTTTCATGGCATTTTATTATTGTATCAGTGCTAAGTAGTCACGCAGTATATACTCTCGGAAGTGTTCTGTGGCCGCGCAAGTCATTTGTAAAGACATTAGCAGTGACCGCTGCGTTGTCAGTTGTATTCTCGATATTGATACCGTGGTCACTCATAAGAGACTATTCAGACTATCTTCTCGATATTGATGTATCTGAGGTACAGGTGTTTATATATGCAATAACCTATGCATACGCCGCCGCAGCTTATGTGGCAGCCTTTATATTGTTCCGTAAATCACAAGTAGTGCAACGCTTCATGTAAGGCTATGGGACTCAAAGATAACAGACCGATATTCATACAACTCGCAGATAGATTGATGGATGACATTATTGCGGGGCGTTATTGCCCGGATGAGCGCATACCGTCAGTGCGTGACTTTGCGGCGGTGTCAGAGGTAAATGCTAACACCGTGGTGCGTGCCTATGAGCATCTTGAAAAGTCGGAAATCATTTATAACAAGCGAGGCTTGGGCTATTTTGTCAGTCAGGATGCCTCAGCGAGGATAGTCGCGGCACGTCGCGAGGAGTTCTTCGCAACAGAGATGACGTATTTTTTTAACCGATTAAAGACAATGGATATGTCACCCGAAGAGCTGTTGGAGCGCTATCGACGCTATCTGACAGAGGGCGAGTGACAGATATAAGATTGAAAAAAATCATATAGGGCAGCAGTGTCTTATATGATTTTTTTTGCGTATATAGCACCTTGTGAGAGGCGGAAGAGCGCGGGTATTAGTGGGTATTGTCCCGCGCGAGTTAGGCGTATTGCCTTTAGTGCGAGGCGAGGAATGGCGCTAATGCCGTATTCTTTGGCGATGATGGCGCCGAATGCTCTTATAATCTTGTGGTTTGTGATGCGTTGTGCAGCATGAGTGCGGCCGGGGTGTTCGCCGATTGTTATGGGGAAGAATCGGCAGACATAGCCATTGTGGCGGGCTGTGAGCAGATAAAATTCGTCCTCGCCGCCGCCTAAATATTCAGCGCCCGGTCCGAAGCGGAGGTCAAAGCGCAAAGCGCCTGCGCGAGATTGGCGGCGTACTGCCATTTCTATTGTGCCGAACCATAAGCCTTTAGGCATCAGGCGTAGGTCGCAGGCGTGGTCGGGGTAAGGCTTCACGTTGTCTTTGCCTTCAAAGCGGAATTTGAAGCAGGCAAATTCTACTTCAGTGTTGTTCTCAAAAGCCTCAATGACAGCGAGTAAGCCCTCGCGGGTATAAATAAGGTCATCGTCGCCGTTAAGCACGATGTCGGCGGTGCAGTGGTCGAGAGCGTTGTTGCGGTTTGCCGAAACAGAAGAGGCATCGGTGCGGAAAATGCAGATGTCCTCACGCTCGGCGAATGTGTCAGGTATTGGGGCGTTGCCATGCTTCTGCCAAGACACGATGTATCGCACGCCGTTGACTACCGGCAAATGCATAGCGGCGATGCGGTCAATGCCTTGCGGCTGCCATGTTATTAATGCAACATCTAAGGTCATAATTTTGAGGTCCAGAAGTTTAGGTAACGCTGAGCGACAATAGGTGCGGCGTTGTGTTTAATGATAAATTCGCGAGAACGGCGACCGCGTTCAGCGATAAGCTCTGGGTGAGCGACGACATCAGCCAATACTTCTGTCAATTCGTCAAGGTCTGTGGGGGCGTTGATAATCGGACGGTTATCATGTTCGCCGATAAAGTCATAGAAATCCGGCTCGCCACCGCTGACGACGTTTAGACCGCGAGCCATGGAAATCATGGCGTTTGTTGCCGGAGTATAGCTATATATTTGGTCGAGTACGACATGGCTCGAGCAAAGGCGTTGGATGTACTCGTTATATGGTATATTTTCGATGATAGACAGTTGGCACTTGCCGGGCATGCGTTGCTCGACGCGACGTGAGGCAATCTCTAATAGGTCAGTGCCTTTTTCGGCGTAACGGCCGCGATGTCTACCCAAGAATAGTTTCACGCAGTCGATATTGTCGGGGATTGTGACCGGTGTCAGCATGTCAACGTCAATGGGCAATCCGCCGTATGCCACTTTATCGTCACCCAAGACAGAGCGTGCGGCAATGTCATATTCATATAGAGCTGTCACAGCGCCGTCGATGTGCGTCATGACATATTCGTTGTAATCTCGCATTTCGGGAGTCAGCCATTCGGCGAGTTTAGCGCGACTCTCTTCGCAAAAGCGAGAGGGCTGATTGCCGATGCGATATTCGTTGTATCTTAGTTTAGAATTAACATTAAGCGCTTCATCAATATATGTGACGTTAGTGCCGCCAAAACTTAGGAACACTTTGCCGTTTTCGCCACGCAAGCGGTCGAAGAAGTATCGCAATCGGCGAGGTTTGAGGTGGAGGAAGTGTTCATGTTGCAAGGCAACAATGTCATAGCCGCGCATGTGCTTGTGTAAGTCGGTTAAGCATCTGAGAGTAAGAATCAATCCGCCTAACTTGCCGGGGCGTCGCGAGATGTCGATGTCGCGGTCGGTGTTTTGAAAGCCTGAGCCGGAGGACATGACAGTGACATCGTGCCCCATAGCGCGTAAGGTCTTACCTAACTGACTGTGCATATTGCTGTAATCACCAAGTAGAAGTATGCGGTATTGTTTCATCTGAGCAGTTTTAATTAGCACTATATTAAGCATCTGAGCAGTCTAGCAGCTCCGCGGCCGCCGATGCGAGTATATTGGTAGGCAAATTGGTAAATCAATCGCAGTCGCAGCGAGGATGTGCGATGTAACACCTTGTGGAACAGTGTCTTTGATTCGCTATTGTTTTCGCGTGCAGCAGTGGCATAAAGCAGCACACGTTTGAGGTCAACCCAGAAGGCTTTATTTTTAGGTAAAGTATTGGCAATGCTGTCTAAAGCGAGGTCAACTTTGTGTTGAAGATGGCCATAGCTTAGACCGGATATAGAATCCTCGTGCGAAAAATATTCCACCGTTATGTCGCTTCCTGCGTGCACGATGTTAGGGTTTAACGTCAAGAGTCGAGCACCGAATTCGATGTCATTCCAAGCCGGGACGTTGTTGTTCCATCCGCCGACTTTACGCGCCAAGTCAGTGCGGACGCAGTAGCGTTGTGTGGCAAAAGTGCCGTGGAAGAGGTTATGGAAGGCAATATCGCGCGGCTCGAAAGGACGGATTATAGAATTGCCATTGGCATAGTTATAGCGGATGTTCCAGCCGATAATGTCTGCTTTGGGGTTTGCGTTAATTGCGCAGACAGCACGAGCGACATGATTGGGTAGCATCAGGTCGTCAGAGTCGAAGAACATTACCCACGGCGTTGTGACGGCTTGAAGGCCGCGGTTGCGTGCGGCACAAGCTCCCTTTGAAGTCTCGGAGAGAATTTTAATGCGAAAATCCTGAGCAGCGGCTTTGTCGCGCCACTGCGTCAGGATTTGGAGTGAGTTATCAGTTGAAGCATTATCCACCAAGATAATATCTAACGGGCGGTAAGACTGTGCGGCAATACCGTCAAGTGTTTTGCACACAATTTGCGCACGATTGTAGACGGGTATTACGATGGTGATAATGTTTTCTGCCATAAAAGATTAGAGCTGTGTGTCAGGGTTGAGATTGTGCTTCTCAATGTCTTTGAAGTAGCGATAAGTGCTGACTTTAAGCTCTGCACAAGCATCTTCGTCGCAGACGATGATAGCCTTTTGGTGCATTTGTAGGGCAGATATGGTCCACATTTGGGAGATGCCACCTTCGACGCCATGTTGCAGTGCGCGAGCCTTGTTGTAACCGTTGACGATTAGCAGAACGCTCTTTGCCGCCATGACAGTGCCAACGCCCACGGTGAGAGCTGTTTTAGGCACGAGGTTAACGTCATTGTTGAAGAAGCGAGAGTTGGCGATAATGGTATCTTGTGTCAAAGTCTTCATGCGAGTCTTAGAGGTCAGCGAAGAGCCTGGCTCGTTGAAAGCGATGTGTCCGTCAGGGCCTACGCCGCCAAGGAAGAGGTCAATGCCGCCGTAAGACGCGATTTTAGCCTCATATCGTTGACATTCAGCCGCCGGGTCTTCGGCGTTGCCATTGAGGATGTTGACATTTTCAGGCAAGATGTCTATCTGGTTGAAAAAGTTTGTCCACATGAAAGTGTGATAGCTTTGTTCATGGTCGCGAGGAATGCCGCAGTATTCGTCCATGTTAAAAGTCACGACATTGCGGAACGAAACACGGCCCTCCTTATTCAGCTTGATAAGGTGGCGGTACATACCTAAAGGAGAACTGCCGGTTGGGCAGCCGAGTACGAAAGGTTTTTCAGGCGTTGGTTTGGCCTCATTAATGCGGGCTGCCACATAGTTAGCCGCCCAACGGGAAACTTCATCGTAATTTTGTTCGATTATTAGTCTCATACTGATTTAGGCTTATTTGTTGATGTTATGTTAATGTAATCGCAAAGGTAGCGATTTTTTATCAATAAAATGAATACATACTTGTCAAAAAGGACGTTCGCGCTTGC
>CAYYAA010000114.1:0-6596 GCA_964469875.1 uncultured Bacteroides sp. | reverse complement strand
GCTACTTCCCAGCCAAAACGTGCCATATCGAAACGCGCTGCACCGAGCGACATAAATTCGATACCGCAGCAACTGGTGGCGAAAGTGAGAGGCCAGATAGAGTTAGACCGCCCCCAGTTGATAAGTTTGTCAAGTGAGCCGACAATAACGTTAGTGCCGCTCTCTTGCAATTGTTTTACGAGACCTTCGATGTACTCGTTATCTTTGAATGCCTCATAGGGCATACTCTTTGTAGTTACTTCCATTCAAGAGCTCCTTTCCGCCAGGCATAAACCAAGCCTAATACTAAAACGCCGAAGAATACCGCAATGCTAATAATACCTTGTGTGCCGAGTTGTTGCATTCTTACAGCCCAAGGGAACAAGAATACTGTTTCAACGTCAAACATAAGGTAAAGAATTGCGAACAAGTAGTATCCAACCTTAAACTGCGACATACTCTCGCCGCGAGTAGGGATACCACACTCATACGCTTCACCTTTCTGAGGGTTAAATGATCGGGGCGAGATCAGCCCGGCGATCCACATAGCAAGCGCAACCAAAGCTACGCCGGTCAGCAGGCCTGTGAGAGCCAGCAGTCCATTGTTCGTAATTCCAAAAATGGCTAATGATAACATATCTAATATTTAATATTTCTTCATGTTAACGCATAAAATGCTGAATGATATTCGTTTAGGGTTAAAATACCATGGGACAAAGCACCTAAGTCGAGCCTTGAATTAAGGTTATAGACAGAGCAATTGCCTTTATTTCACGTGCAAAGATAATAAATTTCTCTCTATCTGCAAGACGAATTTTGCTGTTTAATTGGGCGAAAGTTCGCTAAAATTGTCAAAAGGTCGTTTATTGGCATTGAAAAACGCCTCAAAGCCGTAAAAAGTTTTGAGGCGTTGTGAATAATTATTATCTGTTAGCAAAAATTAATAGCCAAGTTTGGCGTTAACGCTAAACGGGATGTTGAATACAGTGCAGGTGAATTGCAAGTCCATGCCTTCGTCAGGAGTGATAAGGGCGTTGAGGTTTGTGATGGGGTATTGGTCGTTGTATGGAGTGTTGCCGATGTAAGGGATGACATCGTCAGCGGCGAGAGAGATTGTTCCGTCAGTCATATAGTTGAATGGGATGTCTTTGAATACCATTTCTAATCCTTCAGGCATGCGAGCGTGGAAACGTGCATTTGTGATTGTTAAGTCAGCTGTTGCTGCTTCGTGGTTGAGGGTGACTGTGTATATTGATTCTTCTGATGTGTATGCTTCGCCGTTTTGTGGGGTAGATACTGTAGTTCCGAGTAAGACGAAGGGCTCATGTGAAGATTGGACTGTGTAGTTTCCTGTATTGAATGAAACGAAGAATCCGGGGATGTGTGTTAATGTTGCGCTATATAGTCTGTCATATACTTTCAGTTTGAATGCTGTTATTTGGGGTGCTGAACCGTTGGCAGTGACTGTTGGATTTGTAGCGGAGCACACTTCCCAATTATTGTCGTATCCGAAAGGTACGTCGGAGATTTTGACATCGCTGTAGCTTTCGCCGTTTGGGAGGGTGAGGTTTAGAATGGTTATGTCGGCGGTGTACTTCGTGTAGTTGAAATCTATGACATAGGTTATGTCATCGGAGTGGGTAATTTCGCCGTTAGTTTTGTTGATGATGTAACAGTATGCATCAGAAATGGTTTGTGTGGCTTTTTGTTCGTTATCGTTGTCGTCGCAAGAGCAAATTCCGCACGCCATAGCGATAGCCGTAATCGCAAAGATTGAATGTTTGAGAATTGTGTTCATATCTTGTGGTTTTATTTTGCCACAAATTTAGTAATAATAATCTGATTTTAAAAGTAATCTGTGAAATGTAAGTTATTATTTAATGTGTGTTGTTTTAGTCGGGTTTATTAGATTTAATGAAATAATGACAAAATGGAACAATATTCTAATTTTTCAATTGCTTTTGTCGATAATTTTTGGCTATTTGTCGAATACGCTTTTATATAAAGGTCAGAATTGTTAATTTTGTATTTGAAAATTCATTTTATGGATATGAAGAAAAAAGCAATACTACTCTTGTCGGTTGCGACAATGTTATCCGCATCAGCTCAACAACAGTGGAGCTATAAAGATTGCGTTGATTATGCGCGTGACCACAACATCTCACTGCAACAGTCACGACTTGCAGGTGAGAGCTCGCAGTATAGTCTTGAAGCGGCGCGTGCGCAGTGGGCGCCGTCGCTGAATTTCTCGACTACGCAGGGCTATGTAAATACTCCTTTTGCAAAGGATGGTGTAAATAAGAATGCCTATAGCAGTAATTATGGTCTTAATGCGGGCTGGACTGTATGGGATGGCGGTTCGCGTGAGAATACGATTAAGCGCAGTGAGTTGCAGACAAACATTGCGGAGTTGACCACTAATGATTTGTTCCGCAGTTTAGAGACTGATATTTTGTCGCTCTACATTAATATACTCTATGCTAAAGAGGCTATCACTATCAGTGAGGATGCTGTAGAGGTAAGTAAGGAGCAAATGGATCGCGCAGAGACTTTGATGAACTCTGGTCGTTTGTCAAAGGTGGATTATCAGCAGTTTGTTGCACAGTATGAGCAAGACAGATATTCTGTTGTGAATGCACAAGGAACATACGACACTCAACGTATGCAGCTGAAAAAGTTGCTCGAGTTGGGTATAACACAGAGTATGGAGCTTGTTCCGTGTGAATGGACGGCTGAAGAAGTTCTTGCGCAAGCTGCACCCATCGAGGAAAGTTATCAGCTTGCTCTTATCACCGATGCTCAGCTTCAAGCAAAGAAGTTGGAGATAGAGAGTGCAGAGCTTGACCAGAAAATTGCAAAGTCAAGCAAGTATCCTCAAATTGCACTTAATGCCGGCGTAGGCACCGGTTATAATGCTCCGGGTTCATCGTTTTCAAATCAGATGAAATGGGGCTGGAATGAGAATGTAGGTGTTTCGGTTAGTGTGCCTATTCTTGATAATAAGAAGACGAAGGTCGCAGTAGCACAAGCACGTATAGATAAACTGAATGCTGAACTTGACCAAGCAGCGCGTGAGAATGAGCTTGCACAAACGGTTGAAGGCTGGTATGTAGATTTGCAGACAGCTCAAGCACGTTATATATCGGGTGCTGAACAAGTGAAGTCAGTTGAGTTGTCAGATACTTATGTAAATGAGCAATTTAAAGTTGGTAAGGTCAACACCGTTGAGCTTTTGCAGGCACACAGCAATCTGTTGTCAGCGCGCCGCGAGTTGCTTCAAGCTAAGTATATGGCAATGCTGAGCCAAAAGATGATAGAATATTATCGTACAGCAACAGTCACAATGCCCTAAATTAGAAAACAACATATCACAATATGAAATACGGTAAAATTATAATTTCAGCATTGTTGCCGGTGGCAATGTTAACATCATGTAGCAAGCCGACAACAATCTCATTGGAAACATCAAAGGTAGCGACCGGCGATATTTTTGAGACAGTGACCGCGACTGGTACTGTAGAGTCTGTAACGCAAGTTGATGTCGGTACGCAGGTAACCGGTATCATTTCGCAGCTCTATGTTGACTATAACAGCGAGGTAAAGCAAGGACAGCTAATCGCTGAAATCGAGAAGGTCTTGTTGGAGAGTGAGTTGACAAGTGCAAATGCAAATATGGAGTCAGCTCGACTTACATATGAATATAATAAGACAAACTATGAGCGTGATAAGGCATTGCATGATAAGCAACTTATCAGCGACTATGAGTTTGATACAACCAAGAAGGAATATTTGGTGTCAAAGACAGCATACGAAAAGGCACAAGCCGACCGTGTGAAGGCTGCTAAGAACCTTAACTATGCAGAAATCTATTCGCCGATTGATGGCGTTGTAATCTCGCGCGATGTTGAGGTAGGTCAAACTGTCGTATCTAACATGACTGTTGCAAACCTCTTCACAATTGCTGATCTTAATAATATGCAAGTAGTTGCGGATGTAGATGAGGCAGATATAGGTCAAGTGAAGGTTGGCCAGAATGTGACATTCACTGTTGACGCATTCCCGGATGATGAATTTACGGGTACTGTTACACAAGTTCGTCTTAGCCCGACTACTGAAAGCAATGTCGTAACATATGAGGTTATTGTTGCAGCACCAAACCCTGAGCTCAAACTTATCCCCGGCTTGACTGCAAACCTTACTATATATGTGACAGAAGAGCGTGGAGCGACAGTTGTAGATTCAAAAGCTCTCCGTTTTACACCTCATGAATATGAGGATGCGCCCAACTTGCCTACAGTCGAAGGCTCTGTTGAAGAAGTCGCTGATAGTGTGAAACGTGTATGGGTGGTACGTGATAACAAGCTCGTTTCTGTTGTTATTGAGACAGGAGCGTCAAATGGCACAAATACGGTTGTTACGAAAGGACTCTCGGTAGGAGATGTTGTAGCGACAGGATATACAGCGGAAGCCGTAGAGGAGGAAGAAGATTCAAGTGATACCACGGAATCAAGCCCCTTCACACCCCAACCGCCGTCATCTAAAAAGAAATAACCATGGCTGAAAAGCGTGAAATTATAAAAGTAGACAATATGCGCCGCGACTTCGTTGTCGGTGGTGAGACGGTACACGCTTTGCGAGGAGTGTCGTTCACTATCTATGAAGGCGAGTTCGTGACCATTATGGGTACCTCCGGTTCCGGTAAGTCTACATTATTAAATATGCTCGGCTGTCTTGACCGCCCGACTTCGGGAGATTATATTCTCGATGGTGTGTCAGTCAAGACTATGAGCAAGAATGACCGTGCCAAATTGCGTAACCGCAAGATTGGATTCGTGTTCCAGAATTACAACTTGTTGCCAAAGACTACGTCAGTGGAGAATGTAGAGCTGCCTCTGCTCTATAATTCGGCAATAAGTGCAAAGCAACGACATGAAATGGCGGTTCAAGCACTTGAAGCAGTCGGTCTCCATGATCGTCTCTATCACAAGAGTAACCAGATGTCGGGTGGTCAGCAGCAGCGTGTTGCAATTGCGCGTGCGCTTGTCAATAATCCGGTTATCATACTTGCCGATGAGGCTACCGGTAACTTGGATACTCGAACTTCGTTCAGTATCTTGGTACTGTTTCAAGAGCTTTATCGTCAAGGGCGCACAATCATCTTTGTGACGCACAACCCGGAACTTGCGGCTTACTCATCTCGCAATATTGTTCTCAGAGATGGTAAGGTAATCTCAGATACTGTTAATCCGACACTAAAATCTGCGAGAGAGATGCTTGATTCTCTTCCAGCTGATCCTGATTAAAAAATTGACCAATATTAGACTATGAATATAGCAAATCTATTAAAAATAGCTCTTAAAGCACTTGCCAACAATAAGATGCGCTGCTTTTTGACAATGCTTGGCATAATCATTGGTGTGGCTTCGGTTATCACGATGCTTGCTATTGGTCAAGGCTCTAAGAATAGCATCAAGTCACAGATCTCGGAGATGGGTTCTAATATGATTATGATCCATCCCGGAGCAGATCAGCGTGGCGGTGTTCGTCAAAGTGCTGATGATATGCAGACACTTGAGGTGGGCGATTATGAAGCATTGCGCGATGAGACAAGTTTTGTATCAGCCGTATCACCGAATGTTCAAAGTAGCGGTCAGTTTATCAATGGTAATAATAACTATCCGTCATCAATGTATGGCATCACTGCCGATTATCTCGAAATCCGTAAGTTGAAAATCGAGGATGGCGAGATGTTCACTGAACAAGATATCAAGCAAGCAGCGAAAGTATGTTTACTTGGTAAGACGGTTATAGACAACTTGTTCCCTAACGGCGAAAATCCCATTGGTAGAGTAGTGCGCTTTGGTAAGATTCCTATGACAGTTATAGGAACACTTCAATCAAAAGGAACAAACTCAATGGGTATGGACCAAGATGATGTTGTTCTTGCTCCGTATACCACAGTTATGAAGCGTATTCTTGCTGTGGATTATCTGCAAGGAATTTACTGTTCTGCTCTATCTGAGGAGATGACCGACCAAGCTACGGAGGAAATTACGGAGATATTGCGCACTCGTCATAAGCTCAAGGATACGGATGATGATGACTTCACTATCCGTTCACAACAAGAGCTGAGTGAGATGATGAACTCTACTTCTGATATGATGACTTATCTGCTTGCTTGTATCGCAGGTATATCATTGCTTGTCGGTGGTATCGGTATTATGAATATTATGTATGTTTCCGTTACAGAGCGAACCAGAGAAATCGGTTTGCGTATGAGTATCGGCGCACGTGGTATTGATATATTGTCACAGTTTCTGATAGAAGCTGTCATAATTAGTGTAACCGGAGGTATCTTAGGCGTACTCGTCGGTTGCCTGTCAACATGGTTAGTGAATCTACTTGCGCACTGGCCTGTTGCAATTCAAGCATATTCTGTTATACTTTCCTTTGCTGTTTGTACCATTACCGGAGTATTCTTCGGTTGGTATCCGGCAAAGAAGGCGGCCGGTCTCGACCCAATCGAGGCTATCCGTTACGAATAACCATAGACCAAACATGTAAGAACGAGGCGGCAGTATTGTCGCCTCGTTTAGTTTATATATGCGGCTATATAT
>CAYYAA010000113.1:0-6641 GCA_964469875.1 uncultured Bacteroides sp. | reverse complement strand
ATCAAAGAATATGATATCTATTGCTATTATTATGATGCAAGATATTAAGATAGACAAAAGGATGTAGATCTCGTTCTTGAGATGCTTTTTGATAAAGCGTTTCAATATGAAGTATGTAATATAAGCGATTACTATTTGGATAACGGATCTTACCAATGTCGGCATAGTGTTATATATCTAATGTTAGCGATACGGGGCAGTGGTCTGAGCCGAGAATGTCGGCATAGATTTCTGCCTTTTGAATTTGTGCTGCAAGTCGTTGTGATACGAGGAAGTAGTCGATGCGCCAGCCTACGTTCTTTTCGCGTGCGCGACCGCGGTAACTCCACCATGAATAAGCGTCTGCCTTGTCAGGATAGAGGTAGCGGAAGGTGTCAACAAATCCGGCTTCGAGTAGTCGTGTCATGCAAGCACGTTCCTCGTCGCTGAAGCCGGGATTGCCGTGATTTGTCTTGGGGTTGCGCAAGTCTATCTCATTGTGCGCCACGTTCATGTCGCCGCAAACGATGACCGGCTTCTCGGCATCAAGACGTTTCAGATAGTTCATAAATTCTAATTCCCAACTCATACGGTACTCGAGACGCGCGAGTTCGGGCTGAGCATTGGGCGTGTAGACATTTACAAGATAAAACTTGCCCATATCGAGTGTCACAACGCGACCTTCGGTGTCATGCTCAGCTATGCCGATACCCGTAGTGACAGCGAGCGGTTTGTGCTTGGTGAAGATTACAGTGCCGGAGTAGCCTTTACGCTCGGCATAGTTCCAAAATGATTCATAGCCATCAAATGACAAGTCTATCTGACCTTCTTGGAGCTTTGTCTCTTGCAGACAAACAAAGTCAGCATCAAATCCGTTGAAGATGTCGCTGAAACCTTTGCCGCACACCGCGCGTAGCCCGTTTACATTCCATGATACGAAGTGCATAATATGTCTTTTTATAACAGTAAAGCGCTCTGACGGCTAATGTGTAGTCTATCAGAACGCTTTGCTATGGTCTTATATGTTAGATTTTTATTTCAACTCAGCCTTTACGGCACTGATAACCGTTTCAGCAAGTTCGGCTGCGAGTTCGGCAGTCGGTGCTTCGGCATAGACGCGCATGATAGGCTCAGTGTTAGATTTGCGGAGCAATACCCACGCATTCTCAAAGTCAAACTTCAAACCGTCAACTTCGCTGATTTTAGCTTCAGGATATTTAGGCTTGACTGCTTCACAAAGTGCCTTGAAATCAAGATTATCAGGCAATTGAACTTTTGCTTTGTGGATAGAATATTCAGGGTAAGTAGCGCGTAGCTCGCTAACTTTCTTGCCGCTCTTAGCAAGCAATGTCAAGAAGAGTGCAACGCCAACCAATGCGTCACGTCCGTAGTGCAATTCGGGATAGATAACGCCACCGTTGCCTTCGCCACCGATAACGGCACCAACACGGCGCATCTCTGTAGTTACATTCACTTCGCCGACAGCAGATGATGTATATGAGCATCCGTGTTTAACGGTCACATCGTGCAATGCTCGTGATGAGCTGAGATTGCTAACTGTTGAGCCGGGTGTGTGCGAGAGCACATAGTCAGCTACGGCAACGAGTGTATATTCTTCGCCAAACATATCACCGTTCTCTTGAATGATTGCCAAGCGGTCAACGTCAGGGTCAACCACAAAACCTACATCAGCTTTTGCTGTGCGCATCAATTCTGAGATGTCAGTGAGGTTTTCGGGTATGGGTTCGGGGTTATGTTGGAAGTCGCCGGTAGGTGTGCAATTGAGCTCAATTACATTCTTAACGCCGAGTGCCTTGAGCAACTTAGGAATAGCAACGCCACCTACAGAGTTAACTGCGTCTACCGCAACGGTGAAGTTTGCCTTCTTGATAGCCTCAACATCAACGAGCTTGAGCGCAAGCACTTGCTCGATATGACGTTGTGTATATGTCGTGTTGACATAGATGTTGCCAAGCTCGCTTATCTCAGCAAAAGTATAGTCAGCCTCGTCTGCGATGCGGAGAACTTCTGCACCTTCGGCTGCATTAAGAAATTCACCCTTATCATTAAGCAACTTTAGCGCGTTCCATTGACGCGGATTGTGTGATGCTGTGATGATGATACCGCCGGCAGCGCCTTCGCCTACGACTGCGAGTTCGGTAGTCGGTGTGGTTGCCAAACCAATGTTCACAACATCAAAGCCCATATTGATGAGCGTACTGCAAACAAGATTGCTAACCATTCCGCCTGAGATACGCGCGTCACGTCCGACAACGATTGTGCGGTTTGTGTTATTGTTGCGACCGATAAATGTCGCATAAGCAGCAGCAAATTTTACAATATCTACCGGTGTCAAACCATCGCCGGGTAGTCCGCCGATAGTACCTCTGATGCCGGATATAGATTTAATTAATGTCATAGTAATTATGATTTTGATCTTTAGATTTTTGGACGGTAGTATGACATCTTATAGAGATAAGGTGTCACGTATGAAATTTCATCTGTAAAGCCATATTGTGACTTGATGATGATATTGACTTGACAATCAACAGGAAGCAAGTCGAGCGGACGTTGCACGCCTGTGCCCCATTGGTATGATGACTGCAGTGAGAAGTTGCCATAACGGAAGCTGAGGTTGCCGTATGACAAATTAGACTCATTGCCTACGCCTGTCGGAAGCTCGCCGTCAGCATAGTCGGCAAGGCTATAGCGTATAAATCTGAAGTAGATTACTTCATCTGACGTTGCCATATTGCCCGGTGTGCCTGCATCTACAACTTGCATATATAAGTTGCCATCCTCGTCAATGCGGTAGTAAGGCGCATCCTCGCCCGTGATGAAAACGGTGTCCGCAGGTATGCCATCAATCACTCGTTGGTCGGCAAGAAAGTTGTTTACATAGTGGTTTTCATCAGTCAATAGTTCAGCGTAAGTTTTACTATCGCTGCATGATGAGAAGCAAGCTACGCCGGCAGCGACGGTTGCAACAGTAACAAATGCTTTTACAATATTCATTATTTATCCTTGTTATCTATGTATAATCTTTTATTTTCTTCGACAAGACTCGCAAAGAGGTTCATTGCCTCCTCAAGTGTTCCTCTAAATTCACCGCCTGCGGCATTGAGATGACCGCCGCCTCCAAAATATTCTTTGCATATCTTGTTTACCGGGAAGTCTCCTACACTGCGCATTGACACCTTCACATAGTCACTCTCTTCTCTGAAAAATGCTGAATAGACTATGCCGGGAATAGCAAGCGGACGGTTGACCAAACCCTCGGTGTCGCCTTTGACATAGTGATAACGATTAAGTTCACTGCGTGTCAGACTTATCATCGCCGCTCCGCCATCTTGGAAGATGCGCATACGTTGTGACAGCGCAAAACCGTTAAGACGCATACAGTCTGCCGTAGTCGTGTTAAACAGCTCGCTGTATAGACGGTCTTTATCCGCACCTTTCTTCATCAACTCGGCAATGACAATGTATATCTCAGGGTCGGTGGCGTTATATGAGAAGTTGCCGGTGTCGGTCATCATGCCCGCAAGAATACACTCGGCAATGTGCTTATCTATCTCGTTGAACAGCTCTAAGCGACACAGCACTCTGAACAGCAGATAGCAAGTTGATGATAATTGCGGATATGATATAGTGATGTCGCAAAATTCATCAGGATGTTCGTGGTGGTCAATCATGACCTTCTTTGCCTTTGACTGCACAAGCATTTCGGCAAGTCTATCCACGCGCTTAGGCTCATTAAAATCAAGACAGAAAATCAGATCAGCCTTCTCAAACAGCTCTGCGGCAAATTCCGGATAACGTGTCGCATCGACAATCTCCTTAGCTCCCGGCAATGACATCAATGCAGCATTCGGCGCATCTGGAACAACAACCATTGCTTCCTTTCCTATTGCTGATAAAATCTGACTTAATGCCAATGACGACCCCGTAGCATCGCCGTCCGGTGACATGTGGCACGTGATTACAACGCGCTGTGATTTGTGCAGAAGCGGTTTTAAGGCCTTAATTTTGCTTTCGTCTATTATTCGAGATATCATATATTTATTTTACGAATCTATCTTTTTTGAAAAAGATGGCAATAGTGCCGCGATTTGTCAGATAAAACAGCGTTTATACGACAAAATCATTGCAAAGATAAACATTCTGAAGTAAAAAGCCAAGGTAAGCGCTCTGTTTACTCCGTTTTTAATGTTATTTAGTTGTTCATCATGCTGATAAGCAAGCTATAACGACTAATCAAGCTCGTCGTCAAAGTCGTCATCATCAAAATCAAAATCCCAACCGTCATTGTTGAACGCATCATCGGTGAATTTTGACAACTCGCGACCCTCGCGTTTTGTCGGACGACCGAGTCCCTTACGACGGTCTATAAATCCTGATATCTTGACAACTTCGAGCAAGTCATACTGTGACTTCGGCGTGATATTTTCCATATACTCAGGCACTAACTTCGCACCGAGACGGTTCTCTGTGAGTGCCAACACACGGAATGAATAGGTCACCGGCGGCTTGCGGATATTCACAATATCACCGACCTTAATCATGCGTGACGGCTTAGCTATGATTGCGCTGTCACCTTCGCCGAGCGTAACCCTGCCTTTCTTACACGCTTCTGTGGCTATGGTGCGAGTCTTGAAGATGCGCATTGCCCACGTCCATTTGTCTATTCTAACTTCGCTTTTTGCCATGTATATAATCGTTTAAGTTTTAATCTTTTAGATACTGAGAAATGCCTCTTTCGCAACGAACACTGCTGTTGCCTTGCGGCGTTGCTCTCAGCGTGATAGATGCCTTGTGCCAAAGATGATAACACAGACACATTCGCAGGGGCTTAAATGATTTGCAGCCAGCTGCCGTCAAGCGCGAACTGAGGTCAAAGTCCTCACTTCCGACCTCCACCGTCTCATCATAGCCATTCACCGCGATAAAATCTTTGCGCCAATAAGCCATATTACAGCCGACAGCTCCCGCCTTCCTGCCATATATCATTGAAAGCATAATGCCGAGCCACGGCAGTCTGATGATTTTCTCGTTATGACTGAGAATGCCATGCGAAAATATCGAAATATAGCGTGGCAATATCTTGTTTACACGCAATTCTGCCGTATATTTCGGACTCAATCTGATGCGTGAACCCTTCACAAAATAGCCCTTATGCGCCAAGCGTATGTGGTCACTGACAAACTTATTGTGCATCATTATATCACCATCTATCTGTATGATATAGTCACCTTTAGCCGCTGCAACCGCTTTATTGATAATTGTGCTGCGCCTAAATCCGCAGTCTTCTTGCCATATATGTTTAACCGGGAAAGGCAGCAAAAGCGTGAATGCTTCAACCAAACGCTTTGTGTCCTCGTTTGAACCATCATCGGCAACAATCAACTCATCAGGCATTCGGCTCTGACGGTGAAGACTTTGCAGTGTCAAGTATAAGAAATCAGGTCTATTATATGTAGTTATTATCAGCGTAGTAGTCATAAGATAAGTCTCTAAATCCTATTTAAACAAAATAAGGACAAACCGAATATCACAATTCCATCTGCCCTTATCATACATAAAGTCTGCTTATTTATTGTTAAACTGACACATCGCATTTTGAATACCTGCTAAGACAAACTCTTTCATCGCCTCAACTGCTACGCCAAGACGTGTCGGCAGCATCTGTCGCTCATCAAGAGTAAAATTGCCCAAAACAAAATCTATTTGGCAACCCTTAGGATAATTATCACCAAGTCCAAACCTCAAACGCGGATATGCGTCAGTGCCAAGCATCTGTGCTATATTCTTCAATCCATTGTGCCCCGCATCACTTCCCTTAGGCTTCAGACGTATCGCGCCGAATGGCAGCGCTATATCGTCTACCAATACCAAGATATTGTTGATGTTGATACCTTCCTTCTCCTTCCAATATCTCACAGCATTGCCACTGAGATTCATGTAGGTCGAAGGCTTCAGCAAGACCAATTGCTTGTTCTTTAGTCGGCAGCGCGCAATATCACCGTAGCGCTCGGTCGTAAAAGAAATATTGGATGCCTCAGCAAAGGCATCCAATATTTTAAAGCCTATGTTGTGACGCGTATCGCGATATTCATCGCCGATATTACCGAGCCCAACAATAAGATATTTCATTGACGGTCAAATTACTTACCTGCAGTAGCTTGTGCACCGCGAGCGGCACGTGTCAATTGAACGGCGCAAACAACTGCGTTCTTTGCGTTTACAAGTTCGAGGTTCTCAAAGTGGAGGTCACCAACTTGGAGGGTCTTGCCGAGACCAAGTGTGTCTACGTTTACTACGAGACGCTCGGGAATTGCAGTGTAAACAGCTTTAACGCGGAGTTTCTTCATTGACAATGTCAACTTACCACCGGCCTTAACACCTTCTGCGTGGCCTTCGAGTTTAACAGGAACTTCGATTGCTACGGGCTTGCTGTCGTTTACTTCGAGCAAGTCAATGTGGAGGATTGTATCCTTTACCGGGTGGAATTGGATGTCTTTGAGGACAGCCATACGCTTTTGACCGTTGATATCAAGTTCGATTGCGAAAATATCGGGTGTATAAACAAGTTTGCGTACTGCATCTTGTGATACTACGAGGTCTGTTGTGATAAGAGCCTTGCCGTTACCGATTTCTACGAGCTT
>CAYYAA010000112.1:0-6704 GCA_964469875.1 uncultured Bacteroides sp. | reverse complement strand
GATGTCAAGTTAGAGTCGAAGATAGCAGAGAATGCGTTGCTATAACCGTCAGCCATAGCGTTGCGAACGTTCTTGCCTGCGCGAAGCTCTTCCTTGGTACGTTCAAAGATAAGCACGTTAGCATCGACAGCCATACCGAGCGCGAGCACGATACCGGCGATACCTGACATGGTTAACACTGCTTGGAATGAAGCGAGGATGCCCATTGTGAAGAACAAGTTGCAGATCAAGCAGATGTTTGCAACGACACCGGGAACTACGCCATAGAAGATAATCATGAAAATCATCAAGAGCACGAGTGCAACGATGAAAGAGATGAAACCTGCTTGGATAGCTTGAGCACCGAGTGACGGACCAATGACCATATCGCTGATGATGTTAACTTTGGCGTCCATCTTACCTGATTTGAGGACGTTAGCCAAGTCTTTTGCTTCATCGAGGGTGAAGTCACCTGTGATAGAAGATGAACCGCCTTCGATAGCTTGGTTGACGTTAGGAGCAGAGTAAACTTGGTCATCAAGCACGATTGCTACTTGCTTGTTGATGTTAGCGGCAGTGATGCGGGCCCAAGCGCGAGCGCCTTCGGGGTTCATGCGCATTGATACTTCGTTACCACGCAAGGGGTCATAGTTGCTTGATGCATCGCTGACAGCTTTGCCATCGAGAGCAGCTTTGCCACCGTTAGCGCGTAAAGCGTAGAGAGCATAGCCGTAGTTGTATTCTTTGCCGTTGTTGTCGGTGCGGACAGTGGGTTTAACAGCCCAACGGAGCTTCAAGTCTGAGGGAAGGAGACTTTGTGCTGTGGGTGAGTTCAAGAGGGTGTCGATTAATGCCATTGTCTTAGCATCGGGAGCATAGCCAACAGTTGCGCCATAGCCACCTGTTTGAGCTAAAGCAGCGAGAGGTGCTACGTTGTAAACAGAGTCGGCAGCGAGACGGTTGATTGTTGATGACAATGCGCCTTGGATGTCAGATGCGGTATATGTCTCATAGAACTCAAGGTTGGCAGAGCGTTGGAGCAATTCGCGAACGCGCTCGTGGTCTTTAACACCCGGGAGCTCGAGGAGGATTTGACCGTCCTTGCCTTGGAGAACTTGGATGTTAGGAGAAACGACGCCGAATTGGTCGATACGGTTACGCAACACGTTAGTAGCTGAGTTGTCTACGCGGTCTTTAACCTCAGTTTTGAGTTTAGCGCGTACTTGGTCGTCGTTAGAGCCTGAGTTAACCAAACCTTGGAAGATGACAGAGAAGTCAGCTTGGGGTTTAGATTCGCGGTAGTTCTTGATGAACGAGCCGACGAAGTCGTCAGTCTCGTGGTTAGCGACTTGGCGATTAGTTGCAGTGAGGGCAGATTCAAAGACAGAGTCAGTAGAGCCGCTCTTCATAGAACGAAGCATGTCAGCCATATCGACTTGTAGGATGACGTTCATACCGCCTTTGAGGTCGAGACCGAGGCCCACGCCCCACTTGCGTACATCATTGAGTGTATAGCCTAAATAGACCTTCTCTTCGCTCAGAGAATCCATGTAGTGCTTGTAAGCCTGATTGTAAGCTGCATCATCGTTGTCGCCTGATTCTGCACTGGCATATGCTGCTGCTTGATCCTCATATTTGCTTGATACAAAAGTAAATGAGAGGTAGAACAAACATACAATAACCAAGCAAATCGCGATGACACCGGATACGATGCTTCCTAATTTTCCTTTGCTTTGCATGTAATAAAAAAATATTATTAAGGTTATTAATTGAAATTTCTGTGGTATTTCAGCGCGCAAATATAACGCTTTTTGGTTAAAAAACCGCATATTTGTCGCGGTTTTTCATCGTTTAAGCGCGTAAAAATTTGCTTTTTAACTAATACGTCACCAAAAACGGCGTTTTTATAACTTTTTGCTGCTGCCGACATTAGCCAAAATAGCTGTAGCGGCGTAAGGCTGCTACAGCTATCGGGACTTATGTTGTGTTGGTCGAGATTAGAATTTGACGGTCACACCGACGAGACCTTTAATGCCTTGAGAGGGCACGCCATAGAGTATGTCATATCTGTGGCAGAAGAGGTTCTCGGCATTGGCAAATGCGCTGACTGTCTCGTTGAATTTGTAGGATGCGCCTAAGTTGAGGTTGTTGATATTGCCTAAGCTGACTGCTTCGGTTGTCTTTACCGTAGTTGTGTAGCTTTGACGTTTTGCGCGATATTCATAGTCGAGTGTGATGTTCAAGGGCTTGATTGGTGACACTTCGACACCGGCACCGACTACATATTTTGCGCGGTCACGCCATAGGTAGTAGCCTTTGTCATAAGACTGTGGCGCAGCGTCATAAGAGACGTGCATCTTAACGATGTCGCGATAAGCATAGTTAAGTGTCGCGCCTACGTGCCAGCCTCGGATGTCAACGGGCTCAAAAGCAGTGATGTCTGCGACGTGGCCTATTTTGTTCATTGCCCACGCGTTATGTGCGGGCATGAGCCAGTCGTTGGCCTTAGCATATCCACCGCGAAGTTCGAGTGATGCGCCTTTGAACGGACCAATGTTGATGCCGAGATCGGCGGTGACGGGGACAAATGAGCGGTCATAGACCCATGTCGAGGGCAGGAAGTATGTGACATCATAGAGTGAGCGAAGTGTGTTGAGTTGGTCACCGCCTTGAACTTGTGCCCATAGTGCGAATTGTGATGCGGGATTCCAATCAAACAGGACGCGCGGGGCGAGGTGTATGCTTTTGTTTGAGCCTCCGGTGGGCAGGTCTACGTTTACGCCTATACGTGCTGTTACGTTGTCAACATGGAAGCCGTAGTGTGGCATCACGTTAAACAGTCCGAGATTGCGACTTGTCAGTTTGTTGATATAGAAGCTATTGCCGGCTTTCTCGGCGTTATAACTGAGGGTGTTGCCGTTTGTAAAGTGTTGCACCGCACCGGAGAGCTCGACGCCGAGCCATGTCTGATGCGATAGGTGGCCGACAGCACCGGCTTTCAGCGAGTAAACGACTTCGCCTGATTTAGGGGTGTCATAGTAGCTACCTCCGGCAAATACTTGGCTCTTATAGCCGCGAGCGAAGCCAAATGCGTCTATATCGGCATCAATATGATAGCCTACGCTTCCGGCTTTAGACCACCATTTTGCGCATAGACCGCCGAAGTTGATGTGCTGGTCATTGTCATATTGCACGCCGTGGATAGCTGCTGTGGTGTAGTCAACATCAACGGCGAGCTGAGAGTTGTCACCGACTTTCTGATTGACATCTGCGCCGACAGTGAATGTGCTGTTCTTGAAGACACGGCGGTCATTGTTGATGTCACGTCCGTGATATAGATTGCCGTCATACTGCATCCAAGCGCCAAGTCGCGTGCGGTCGTTCTGTATAAAGCTGTAGCCGGCAGAAGCGCCTAAGTTGAAGTTTGGGAAGTATCCGACAGCGGCATATCCGCGCTGTGTTGACAGTGGCGATGTCGCGGGATAGCTTGCCGGAGAGAGTATGTCAAATGTACTTGTCAACTGAGATGTGCTGTTATACTCGGTCAGTGACAGCGACTTCTTTGTGATTGTTGGGGCAATCAAGTCCGGAGTGACGGTAGAGATGCGCATAGCGGCGCGTTCGGTAGGCACAACGGTGCGGTCTACTTTGATTTCGGTCTTTAAGTCTTCAGCGGAAGCAGCGAGTGCAACAGCCGCCGTCATCACGGTGAGTGATATGTATTTTGGTGTATTCATTACTTCATTATTTTTTAAGACGACTGTCAATCATCATGAAGATATCTGTTTCGTTGCCGGGATAGTTCTCGCGTAGGGCTTCGAGATATTCGCGAGCTTCAAAGCTCTTGTTTTTAGCGGTGTAAATATCGCTCAGGAGGATAAATCCACGTGCCAACCAATAAGAGTGAGGCGTTCCGGAGTTAATAAATTTCTCAACGCTCTTTTGCGCCTCGGTGTACTCCTTGGCGTTGTAAAGGCTCTCTGAGTAGTAGTAAGCACTCTTAGCGCCATATAGGTCATCGGTATTGTCAGCGATAGACTTCCATAGTTTGCGAGCTTCGGCAGTCTTGCCGGTATTGTTCAACGCTAATGCGCGAGAGAATGTAGCCTCGTTCTTGTCTTCAGAGCCGAGCGTTGATGAAGACAACAGCGCGTCAGCGGCAGAGATTACGGTCTCGTTGTCGCCGAGGTCACGTGCCACGCGCATAATGCCGACACGCGCAGTGTTGGTGTTTTGAGAAGATGACGATTGACGTTCGAGGCGTTTCCATGTCTCAAGGGCAAGCTCACCCTTTCCGGCGGCATAGAGATTTTGAGCTTTTATGATAAGTGCATTCTCTGTCAGTCGGTTGTCGGGGTAGCGGTCCATGAGCTGAGTGGCATAGCTGTCAGCCTCTGAGGTGTTGCCTTTTTCGTTGGCATCAGTCATCAAGTAGTTGAGAGCATAAGCGGCATGTGAGCCTTCGGGATATTGCTGCAGATATTTCTTCATCAGCGCTGTGCTGCCTTCTGTCAGGTAAGATTTTTCTGCTGCGTCATAGGTGAGCTGGTCAGCCTCTGACACGTCTAACTTTGGTGCATTCTCAATGCCGTTGATAAATTCTGCATATTGGTCAAGCGTACCTTCGGCAGCGTAGATGCGTTTAAGAGCTTCGGCAGCTTGCGAAGCCTCGTCGCTGGTCGGGTAGCGCGAAATGATTTCTTTGTAAGCGGCAACAGCTTCAGACTTCTGACCGTTATTAAGGAGTGTCAATGCCATTTGCAGGTAACCGCGACGGCCTTGTTCAGTGTTCGGATAGCTCTTAACGAGTTGACGATAAGTGCTGATAGCCGACGCATTGTCGCCGAGTTGGATATAGCTTTCGGTCATCTCCAACAGAGCATCGGGGATGAGTGTGGATGCCGGGTATTGTGCTTGCAACTTCTTGAGGTCTTCAATCTTGGCTTTGTGATTGCGGGTGTAGCCTTTCATCACGCCTTTTTGGAAGAGTGAATAGTCACCGGCTTCGGGGTTAAGGCTATATGATTTGTCATAATATTCAGCCGCTTTGCTGAAGTCAGATGTATAATAGCAGCAGTCGCCCAAACGGTTGTAGGCATCAGCAATAACTTCATCGCTCAGACTGCCGGGATTGGCGATAAGCGCCTTGAAGTTTGTTGAGGCATTGTCATATTGTTTCTGAGCCATGCGTGTATAGCCGAGGTCATAACGAGCGACAGCCTCGTTGTCAGCGTTGGTCTTGCCGCTTTTCAGGTAATTGTTAAGAGCCGTCGCTGCATCGCTGTAGTTGCCGGTGCGATAAAGAGCTTCGCCAAGCACGAGCTCGGTTTCAGCCGCTGTCGTCGCGTCATATTGGGCATATTTGCGAGCTTCAGTGAGATATTCGACAGCATCAGCCGAGTTGCCGGCAGCGAGATTGCGTGCGCCTAAGGTATAGAGGATGTGTTGCTTTGCTTTTAGCACTTTCTCAGTCGGTGACTTCATAGCGTTAATGGCGGTCAAAGCCTTGCCATAGTTATTATCAGTCAGATATCCGTTAACGATATATTCCTCAACATCGGGAGAATATTTGCTGTCAGGGAAACGACGCAAGAACTCTTCAAAGGTGCCGACAGAGCTGCCGAATGGTATTTTACCGCCTTCAGACTTAGCGACAGCGTAATTGTAGAAGGCAGCAGCCTCAACGTCCTTGTCATACTTCATGCGCAGTGACTTGTCAAATGCCAATAATGCCGCATCGTTATTGCCTTGCTTGTAAAGAGCTTGACCGATATAGAGATAAGCGCTCTGCGCCATTGCATCATCGCCATTTGTCACCGGCTGCAACGAAGTAACCGCATTGGTGTAGTCACCGGTGCGATATTCGCTAAGGCCGAGTATATAGAGAGCCGAGCGTGCCGGAGTTTCTGTCATTGACACATATTGTCGCAAATAAGGCACAGCCTCTGACGGATTATTTAGCTGATATAGCGACTCGCCGGCAATATGATTAGCTTCGGCGGTGTACTCTTGCGCGATGTCAGAACGTCGCAACAAAGTGCGCGAAGTCTGCAACGCCTTGCTATAGTCACCGTCAATAAAATAGATTTGTGCCAAATAATAGTCAGCCATATTTCCCGGCTCAGTGTCGGTGTTAACCGTCTTAAATAGCTCTTTAGCCTTGGCATAATCACCTTGATTGTATGCAATATAGCCGAGATAGAAGCGTGACGCATTGCCATATCGTTTATCCTTTGATAAGGCGGTGAAGCGTCGCGTAGCATCATCATAATCACCGAGTTGCAGATAGCAGTAAGCGGTGCGATAAGCCAAAGTCTCACGCAAATCATCGGTCAGACAATCAGCATCGACATGATTATACGCCTTCAACGCCTCAGCATAATTGCTGCGATAGAGACAGTCGCCGATGCGCATCTTCGCTTCCTCACGACGAATAGAGTAAGGATATTGCGCCAAATACAGCTTAAAATGGTTGACAGCATCCGCGCCAATAGTGTGATAAGCAGACTGCGCCAACAGCCAGTCTAATTGCTCACGCTCTGCGGCACTAAGCTGTGTACGGTCGATATGGGTTAATTGGTCAATGCACCCCGCATAATTATTGTCGGTGTACATTTTCTCACCGCGCAACATGTAGCCGTCGGCGGTTGTCGAATTAATTTGCGCACTTGCGCATATTGCAGTGGCAGTTACTACCGCCTGTACGATTATTTTCTTCTTCATAC
>CAYYAA010000111.1:0-6717 GCA_964469875.1 uncultured Bacteroides sp. | reverse complement strand
TTGTAATTTGCTGCTCATAATCCTAAATTTTAGGCAAATATAGCAATTTTCTCCCCACCAACAATACTTTTCACCCTACTTTTCACTATTGCGCTTTTGCTCGCGACATAAATGTCGGGAGCAAAATGTTTTCTGCTATATTTCAACAATTTATCTTCACTTAAATTATGAGGTATCTAAACAGAGTGCGGACTCATCGAATTGACGATTAGCCCGCACTGAGTTTAACCAAATTTACTTACATTTTAGTAAGTGAAGAATATCCGATGCAACAGAAGTACCAATAAGGTGCTGAATCTGTGCCTGTATTCCAGTTATAGAAGATACCCCAACCTGTCATAGTAGAGAAGTCAAGAGTGCCGTCTTCTTGAATCAAGATAATAGCATCGTCTGTCGGACCACTTGCCCAGTTGCTATTTGGATAAGCTGCGCCAAATGATGCGTCCATATTATAACCTGTACCGCTGTAATAATATACATAAGTACCGATTTCTTGTGCCGGGAGAGTGATATAGCCGATGTATCCGGTGTAGTCAGCATAGTCAGGATTTTCGCTCATATAGTGAGTTTGTCCGACAGGATTAGAAACCTGCAATTGGGTGCAATCGGGGAACAAGCCACGGATTTCAACGTCTGTCGGTCCTTCGCCTGCACGTACCACGACAGGAGATACGCCACCGTCACCATAAGTATAGCTATATGTTGTTGAGTAGCCTGAGAGTGTCCAATATTCATAGCCATCAGCAGAACCGGTATAGTTGCCGAGGATTGAGTCACGCAAGGGGTCACCGGGCTTAACATAAGAAATTTCATATGTATATGTACTCAAGCCATAAGGTGTCGCATCTTCGTCTTTGACAGCAAGGCTGATTGTGTATGAGTGTGAAGCTACGATGTCAGCGAAGTCAAATGTCACGTGCAATTGAGCGCGTTTAGAGCCCGCGGCAAAGGTCACTTGGTTAGGAATGGTGAAGATGTCTTGGTCTTCAGGTTGGGTTACATCCAACGTAACAGTCACCGAGCCTTCATCGGTAGCACGATAGACATTGATGTCAAAACTTGACTGATCTTCTTCAAGGTCAATAGTTTGACTCTCTGCGGTTGAGAAATAGACCTGCGCATTCGTAGGCAACTCAGCCGCCGTATAATCGCATTCTTCCGTACATGCTACGTTTGTCATAGCGGCAAGTGCAGCAATCGGAACTAATAATTTATTGAGTTTCATATCTTTGTCTTATTATTAATAGCAGTTATCAGTATCAGGATTGTTCCATTCGGTAACGGCTTGGTTATTATCACCTTCAAATCTCAACATTACGAAGTTCATCCATGCAGGACGGCCGTTGGTGTTAATCAGACGGTTGCCGGTGAAGTTTGTGCCATCGTAATTGCGCGTAACAGAGTAGTTAAGACGTTTGATGTCGAAGTATGATTGACCTTCGCCCCAGAGTTCAACACGTTTTTGGAAGATGATTTCTTCAATAAGATCATCCACTGAAGAAACGCTGCACTTGTAGTTGGGATCACGATAGTTCTTCATGAACGAAGTCAAGAGGCTCGTGCCGTAACCGACAGCATTGTGGGCGGCTGCTTCGGCTTCGATGAAGTACATTTCCTCAACACGCATCAAGGGGTAAGCTGACGCTGCTCCTACTGTATAATCTGAGTAAGCGCCTGAAGCGGGACGGAATTTGAGTGCGCAATATTCAGTGAGTGATTCTTTGAAGTAGTCATCGACAAATTTTTCTTGTCCTGAGAGTGCCGAGCCTGTCGGTGCTACATAAGAGAGCTTGCGGAAGTCTGTATCGCTCATACGCTTATATGTTGCGGCATTAATCATTGTTGTTGTGCCGTAATAGTTATAGCCGAATGTCGTCTCATTACAGTTCCATGAAGTCCAGTTATAATATTTTGTCTGCACTGATTCGCTGTCAGAGTTTTGCTCTGCGCCCCACATCCATGAATTGACATTAGTGGTATTGAAACCATTTGAAGTGTCAAGCCACTCATCTTCGGTAAGGATTGTGCTGTCACCACCATGTTGAGTGATAGCCATACGTGCATAAGTACGCGCATCGTTATAGTCGCCATTCCACATATAAAGGCGTGCCTTCAAACCGTAAACAACGGCGAGGTCGGGGAACACTTTAGACGGAACTGAGAAGCCGGTCAAGTCTTCTTCTGCCTCATTAAGGTCATTGAGAATGAAGTTGAACATTTCTTCGTGAGTAACACGGGGATTGTTTCGTGCCTCTTCTGCTGTAGTCTCTTCAGTAACGATAGGCACTGTCAGACCAAGTACATTCTTACCATAAGAATTGACCGGGCTGACTGCATCGTTTTCAAGAAACTCATACATACGCGCAAGGTCGAGATAAGTCGCTGCGCGATAAGCAAGAGACGTGCCGAGATAGCCGGTGGCGCCGTCTGCTTCAGGGTGATTTCTGAAATATTCGATAGAGTTATTTGAAACGAGAACGAGCTTGTTGAGATACCACCACACGAGCTGTGAGGCTACGGTGTAGTTACCGACGCCGGTGTTCTCCATCCATGCAGTGTACCACTCATAGTTACTTGCCGTTACCGGCATATCTTCAGTCATGACATCGCGGATGTGCATGATTGAGCCATAGCCATAGTCATAAGCATTATCACTCGTAGGCAATGTGCCCACATAGTTGAGCATTGCAGGCATAGCCCAAAGGAGCGCTGTTGCTCCATTCTCGGATGCGTCTATCTGAGTTTTTGTCAGACTTGTTGAAGACTGCACCTCTTCAAGGCAACTTGTCAGCAACAGCGGTGCTGCCATTGCCACTAATAATGATTTATATATCTTCTTCATATTGGTATAGCCGAATTAGAATGAAAGTGTGAAACCTCCTGATACGGTACGAATCGGAGCATAGTAAGAAGCAGTTGCCGTACCGTTGAATGACTGACGCGGGTCTAAGCCTTGACGCTTGCTCCACAACCAAATGTTGTCAGCAGATACATAGAAGCGAAGACGTTGCATTTGCAACTTGCGTGCTACTGATGACGGCAATGTATAACCGAAGTTGATATTTTGAAGTGACAGATAAGATGAACTTACCAAGAAGCGGTTAGACATTGTTGCGGTGTACTGGTCACCAAATGACAAACGAGGAATATCGGTGTCTGTATTGTCGGGAGTCCATGCGTTCAAGAGGTCTGCGTGGAATGCGTAACCCTTGGTTGAACTTGTCGGTGAAGACATTGCTGATGCATAGTCGCTGTCATATGTCTTACCTCCGAGCGAATAAGCAAAGTCAACGCCAAGGTCGAAGTCGCGATATTTGAAACTTGTACCGAAGCCACCATATACAGAAGGCAACGCTGAATCTTGCAAGTAATAAGTTGCGTTGTTATAGTTGGTGGTAGTGGTCATAACCTGATTGCCATCGGCATCTGTTGTTGTCATATAATAGAGTGCCTGACCATCCTCGGCTACACCGGCGTAGGACGGCATATAGAAGGTATAGAGTGAGCAATCTTCACCATAGTAGTAGTAGCTACCGCTATAACCGCCGTGACCGTCTACGTTCAAGGTCTTATTGTTTTCATAGATTGAAGTGATGCGGTTCTTATACCATGTCATATTGAGATTGATGTCCCAAGAGAAGTCTTTTGTGCGAATGATGTTTGCGTTAATATCAAATTCAACACCGACATTTGTCATGTTACCGATATTGTCATAGTAACCTGTCCAACCGTATGAGCCGGGAAGTGACACCCATGAGAGCATATCTGATGTGCGACGATAGAATGCTTCGGCTGAACCTGAGAGACGTTCTTTAAAGAATGAGAAGTCTACTCCGGCGTTGAAGTTACCATTCTTTTCCCAAGTAATATTCTCATTACCCATAACGTCAATTACGGCTGAAACTATACCGCTGGCGTTTGCGAGTTTATAAGTATCAACATATCTGAAATCACCGATATTATCATTACCTTGTTCACCGTATGATGCTTTAATCTTCAACATATCGACCCATTTGGGCTTGAACCAGCTCTCTTTTGAGATAATCCATGCGCCACCAAATGACCAGAATGTGCCCCAACGATGATCAGGGTGGAATCGTGATGAACCGTCACGACGTACAGAGAACGAGCCGAAGTAGGTGCTGTTATAGTCATATTGACCGCGCATCAAATAGCCTTCGTTGTCATAATCTGTTGTGTATGATGAGTTGGAAAGAGTGGTGATAGCACCGTCAAGTTCGGGATTTGATGAATCGAAGATGTTATTCTTGCCACCGCTCAATTGATGTTGACGTGACCAATAGTTTTCGTGACCAAGCAACACTGCAATGTTATTCTTGCCATACAGATGTGACCAGTTCAACAATTGTTGGAACGTATAGTCCATGTTGCGATTACGATATACATAAGAAGCGCCGCCTGATGTAGCTGCCGAACCGTAGTAGGGATTGTACATATAGTTAGAGCGCGACTCGTTATCTGAAACGTTATTATTAGATGTGAACTTGAAGTCTTTGAGGAAACGGATTTCGATGTAACCCGTAGCGTTCACACTGTTACCGTCATACTTATTAATATTGAGGATAGCGTCAGAGAGACCATTTGCCAAAGAATATTGCGGACGTTCACAACCGGCATTGAGCTTATCACCATAGTCATAGCGAGGATTGCCACTGTTGTCTATAAGAATATTGCCTTGACCGTCACGGATATACAAAGGATAGATTGACGCCATCTGTGTTGAAATAGCGAACACGTTGCCACCGCTGTTTGACGTACCGTCTTCACTCATGGTCTTAGCTTCGTAGTGAGTGTAAGCGATATTAGCGCCGACCTTCATCCACGGCTTAACTTGAGTATCAGCAGTCAAACGACCGGTAAGACGCTTATAACCTGAGTTTTGTGTGATACCTTCGTTATCAAGATAGCCAAATGACGCATAAACATTAGTGTCATTTGTGCTCTTCGTAACATTGAAGTTATACTCTTGGCGCAAGCTGTTTTTATAAGCAGCTTCCAACCAATCGTCAGGATAGAGTGTATATTGTTGACCATTGTATTCAACCACATTACCGAGTGTCGCATTGGGATTGAGCTTGCCGTTAGTACCAATCATCAATTGCCCTTCAGGCACAGAATAGACATTGTAACCGAGACCGCTTGTGCCACCGATTAAGTTATTGTTAGCCCAGAGATTAGCTGCCTCTGGAGTAGCTCCTGCGGCAATTTGTGAGTTATAAAGGGCTTGGTAATATGTCTCGTAGTATTGTGCAGGATTTTTGATATAATTATAGGTCTGAGTTGAGCGAGAGTTAACACCCCATTTTGCATCAAGTGTAACAACCGCCTGACCTGCGCCCGTACCCTTCTTGGTAGTAATCAAGATGACACCGTTTGCACCACGTGCGCCATAGAGCGCATTTGAAGCGGCATCCTTCAAGACTGTCATTGATGCAATATCTTGAGTATTAATATTGTTAATATCACCGCTATAAGGCGCACCGTCAACAATGATAAGCGGAGCATTACCGGCATTGATTGACGATATACCGCGAATACGTATTGACGGTGTTGTTGAGCCGGGTTGACCTGATGAATTTGACAATTGAACGCCGGCGACCTTACCGTCAATAGCATTCAACGCATTTGAAACTTGTGCCTGTTCTATTTCTTCTGACTTTAGAACCGTAGCTGAGCCGGTGAATGATGACTTCGTTGCCGTACCATAAGCGACAACCATCACTTCGTTAAGGCTCGTTGTTGCACTCTCAAGATGGATGCGCATATCTCCTTCGGTGATGGTGACATCCTTGCTCTGGTATCCGACATAAGATACCCTTAGTTTGGTAACTTTTGATGGTACACTCAAGATGAAATGACCATCAACGTCAGTACTTGCACCGAGCTTACTCGGAACGCCTTCACCTATTGGCACGACTGTCGCACCGATAAGCGGCTCATTTTCTGATGCATCGACAACGACACCCTTAACGGTGCGCGTTTGCGCTACCGCCAACAAACTTGTCGCCAGCACTACAATCAGTAGAGAGAACAGTTTTTTCATAAAAATGTTGATATAATTAAAGTTTCACTATTTTCAGGTATAGAATTGGGGGCAGGTTCCAGTGTAGTTTATCTGAAAGATGCTCAGGTATGTCATGCTCTAAAATAGACTAAAATTTCTCTGTCCAGTCAGATTAATAAAATGCCTTTTATCACAAGACACATCGCAAAGGTAAATAACTTTTCATATTTATGCAAAAAATATCAACAAAAATCACACGATTATTTAAAATAAAAAATCACAAATACCAAAATTAGCTCATTTTGATAGCTTATTGGCTTATATTCCTCATTATTTTAACAATTATGTCAAGACAATCGCATTTATATTAGAATAAAGACAGACTCGCCTCTCCCTATCTTCACTCCATCCCTTCGCTTTCCCAAAAATCATACGATATATCTTTTAATTTATCAGATTTTCTACAAATATTTTTTTGGCTTATCACAATGATTTATTAACTTTGTCACCGTTATGAATGACGACAAGCTGAAGGCAATCGCTCGACAAAAATTCCACGAATATCTGTCGAGTTCAGGCAAGCGTCGCACCACCGAGCGCGATGCCATCCTTGACTGCGTCATGACGACATCCGGTCACTTCTCTATCGAAGACCTATGTGACCACACCACGCAACACGGCCTGCGTGTCTC
>CAYYAA010000110.1:3420-6758 GCA_964469875.1 uncultured Bacteroides sp. | reverse complement strand
CATTCGCAGGTGAGAGCCAAGCCCGCTCACGCTACGATATGTTTGCAATAAAAGCTGAAGCTGAAGGCTTTCAACAGATTGCTGCAATATTCAGAGAAATTGCCGGCCAAGAGTTCAGTCATGCCATGCACTTCTTCACCCTTCTCGAAGGTGGAATGGTAAAAATCGAAGCCGCTTATCCTGCCGGAGTCATAGGAGATACAGCCGCAAACCTTGCAGCTGCTGCCGCCGGTGAGCGCGAAGAGTGGAGCGACCTCTACTCGACATTCGCTCAGACAGCTCGCGATGAAGGATTTCCGCACATTGCTGCTCTTTACGACAACATCGCCAAAGTCGAAATCAGCCACGAGAAACGCTTCCTCGAGCTGCTCAAACGCATGAACGAAGGCAAGACCTTCCACGAAGACGAGCCTATCGAATGGCAATGCCGACGTTGCGGTTATCCAGTCACTTCTCCCGACGCACCTAAACGCTGCCCGGTATGCGGCGAAGAGCAGTCTTTCTTCCAACGCTTCCCTCAAGACTAAATAAAAAAATTGCTCGACGATATTCGCCGAGCAATTTTTTTATTTAGATGTATTGGTCTATTATTTCAATACAGTCTTTGAAACGACTTGTTTGCCGTTGCTGAGAGTTTGAACTTTTACAACTACACCCTTTGCGCTATCTGCTACGCGGATACCTTGGAGGTTGTAATATTGAGTTGAAACAACATCAGCAGCAATTGCATCGTTAACGCCGGTTGAAGTCTGAGCTGCTATAGCTTCACCGAAGCCACCCATTGCGTTAGCTGCGCGAACAGCTACTGTCTTAGCGTCTGCGTCAACTGTGTAAGAAGTACCTTCAACGATAGCCTCAACATTGCCGTCAACTACGACTGCATAAGCCTTAGCGCCTTCAACTGCTTCCCAAGAGATTTCGCCTTCTTTGTTTTCTACAGAAGTGGGAGCTACTTGAGCTGCGAGTTCGGCAGGTGTCCAGTCTGTGAACACTTTATCAAGTGAGTATTCGCTTGCCTCGTCAGCTGTAAGGATTGTTTCCATCTCGTTAGTAGTTTTGTCCTTTGTGAACTTAACAACATTAGTTGAGGGAGAAACAACATTACCTTCAGAGTCAACTGAGTTATATTCAACGAACTTATCAGCAGCTACGTTCATACCTGCAGCGGTGAAACGAGTTGAGGTAATTTCCTTGGGTTGATTGATTGTAGTGTTGAGGTAAGCCAAACGTGCTACACCACCCCATGCACGACCAAAGTTGAATTCCTTTGCAAGGTTTTCGATTGTACAGCTTTCAAATACATAACCAAATTTATTTGAAGCGTCTGTATAAGGAGCTGCAATGGTTACAGAGCCGTTTTTGGGTGAAGTTGAACGTGATTCGTTCACAAGTTTACATTTGTTGAAGTAAACATCACCACCACCACAGATATAGTCTACAACACCGTGGATTTCACTGGTCTCAAAGTAGAATTGGCTCGCTGCATTGCTGTAGTAAGTATCTTGATAAGAAAGCAACTTCACGTTCTTGCAGATTGTGCGGCTACCTTTATCTTGCAAACATACGGCACGACCTGCTGTTGTTGAATCGTAGTAGTCAAGTGCATTCTTCAATGTGAGGTCTTGGAAGTAAACATTGCTACCTGTTACGAGAAGTGTTGCTGTTGTGTTGATACTTTCTTCCGGTGCAGTGTTCATGATGATAGTGTTATCCATGCTCTGACCGATGATTGAGATATTGCTGCCGCTTACCTTTGTGAGGCATGTTTCACCAAGATCGTATGTTCCATCGGGGAGGAAGATATATGTACGTGCATCTTTTGATGATTTTGCATTCGCAATTTCGAGAGTCTTAAGGAAGTTATCTGCATTGCCTGCCTCTACTACATAATAGCCGTTATCACCTACAACGATTGACTTGTTAGCATCGTTGACGATAGTAAGAGCGTGTACATATGTTGTGTTATCAAATGTGAGAGTAAGCACACCTGCTTCACCTTCATATTCATATGTATTGCTTCCGCCATCTGTGCTTGTAGTAGCTGAGATAGATGCGAGTTGTTCACCTGCTGCATTGCTGATAGCAACGGTTGCACCGCTCTTTGTGTATGTGCAAAGGTCAAGGAGAATGTAAGCGTGACCACCTACAAGTACATTGATCTTGTCACCATTGCTGAATGCCCAACCGTGAGTAGCGTCATGGAATGCGCCTGTACCTTCGGGATTGAAGGCTTCGTGGTCGTCTGCGTCAAAGTACAAATCTTTAAGATTATATGAGTAGCGAGCTGTTGCGCTTTCTGTTTCGATGTCAGTCACAACTGCATAGATGCTGAGGTCGCTTGTGATAACTTCAGCTTCAGTGTATTTGCGACCGCCCTTTGCTGCAACAAACCAGCCGCGGAATTTTTGACCGTCAGCTACAGTTACATCGCTTTCGCCGTATGCAAATGCTGAGATTGTTGAGTCTTTTTCTACGATTTGTGTACCGATTACTTTGCCATCTACATTTACGTAAGTAACAGTAAAGTCGGGTTTGAATACGAATGTAGCAACATAAGTGGCAGTTGCGCCGTTTGCTTCTACTACGATAGTAGCAGTTGCTGACAAACCATCTGCTGCCAATACATATTCGGTTGAGGTAATTTCACCATTCTCAACTTCGATGTCAGTCAAAGGATTCTCTGCTGAAATCATAGACTGTGTTTTGGGAACCTCTACAGTTGCAGCATTTGTGCCGTCTGCTTGTTCTGCGAAGATATCCGCAACATCATATTTAGTACCGTTAACCTTGAATGAACCGAGAGTAGGTGTCTTTGAGAAGTCTACCAAACCATTGATATCAAGCTCAAACATATAAGCGTTGTTTGATGTGTTAAGGTTTGTCCATTTGAGTTGAACATTTGTGCGGTTTACTTCTGCGTTAACTTCGCACCAACCTGCAGGGTTAGCCACAGTCTCTGAAATTACAACCCAATCTTCATCACCATCACCTTTAGCCCACATTTTCCAGCCACGGTTACTGCCTGTTGCTGCGTGAACATAACGTACTGTGCTGACTGATGCCAAAGTTGATGTCAAAATGTATGGATCTTCCTTCTTTGCTGCCATAAGCCAGCCGAGTGCTTCGCCATTATTGAACTTGCTATTAGTACCGGCAGGATTGATTTCAGTATCATAAATGCTGAAAGTCAAATTCTCATGGCTGTACTTGGTGCTTTGTTCTACTGTCGTAACCTTTGTAGAGGCACTTGTTTTAGTCCATGTTGAGAAATCTGCTGAGTAGAGCAACTTGTCTTGAATCATTGACACTTGGACTACCTTAACGCCATAAATATAGCA
>CAYYAA010000110.1:0-3320 GCA_964469875.1 uncultured Bacteroides sp. | reverse complement strand
GTTGCATCAACGTGCATTGTAATACCTTCTACGGTAGAGGCAACGTCAACTTCTACGCCTTGATAGTTTGTGGCTTCGCAAATACCTTCGGGAAGGTCGCTCTTGAAGTTCCATTCTGCTGTTACATCAGCCTTTGAAAGGAACGGCACGAGGAGAGCCACACACATCAGACATAGTCTAATAATGTTTTTTCTCATACGATGTTTAATTAATTTAATTGGTTTAGATTGTTATTTAGGGTTATTCTTTTAAGCAGTTATTTGGATTTGGGTTTCAATAAATGCGCGTAAATTTACGAATTTTTGTTTAATGATTTAGCAATTTGCCAACCCTCAACCTTGATTTTATATATTTTAAACAAATAAAGCGATATAAATGCACGGCACAAATCCGGCATTTATATCGCTTAAAATATTGTTGTATCAGCTATTAGTCTATCTCCATAGCCTTCATAACGACCTTCATCTTCTCTGCTATCTGTTTAGTACAGAGATTGCCAATACTGCCTTCGTGAGAATGGTGCACTTGGCGAGAGGCATGATATGTCCCTTCTTGCACCTGCATCCCTATCGTGCGATATGCCTCGCGGAAAGGTACGCCCGACAAGGTCAAGCGGTTTACATCTTCCACCGTAAAGAGATAGTCATATTTCGGATCTGAAAGTATATCAGTGTTCACCTTGATATGTTGCAACATAAAGTCACACATCTCCAAACAGCTGCATATCTCTGTTGTTGCAGGGAAAAGAATATCTTTAAGCAACTGCAAGTCGCGATTATAACCCAACGGCAGATTTGTTGTCAACAATGAAATCTCGTTAGGCACTGACTGCAAACGGTTGCACTTGCCTCGCATGATTTCAAACACATCGGGATTCTTTTTATGCGGCATGATACTTGAGCCGGTTGTCAACTCATCGGGGAACTTGACAAAGCCGAAGTTCTGACACATATAGGTGCAAACATCCATCGCAAAGCGGCTGAGCGTTGACGCGATAGACGCAATAGCATAAGCTGCGGCACGTTCTGTCTTGCCACGTCCCATTTGCGCTGCAACAACATTATAGCTCATGGTCTTGAAACCAAGCAGCTCAGTGGTCATTGTGCGGTTAAGTGGAAATGACGAGCCGTAACCGGCTGCCGAGCCGAGGGGATTTTGATTTGCAACATTATATGCCGCAACAAGCATCTGCATATCGTCAACTAAAGCCTCGGCATACGCGCCAAACCATAGACCAAAGGACGACGGCATCGCAATTTGTGCATGGGTATAACCCGGCATCAACACCTCTTTATATTGCTCACTGAGTGACTGGAAGCGGTCAAAGACTTGCTTTACGCCACGTCCGATTTTCTGCAACTCATCGCGCATAAAGAGCTTTATGTCAACCAAAACTTGGTCATTGCGAGAGCGTCCTGAGTGTATTTTCTTGCCGACATCACCGAGTTTGCGCGTCAGCATCAGCTCCACCTGTGAGTGTATATCCTCAATGCCGTCCTCGATTTCAAACTTGCCTTCATCAATGGTTTTAAGTATCTCATTGAGTGCAGCAACGAGTGTGTCAAGTTCTTCTTTTGTCAACAGATTGATTGACTGCAACATGGTGATATGTGCAATCGAGCCCAACACATCATAGCGCGCTAATTTCAAATCTAACACGCGGTCATTACCTACGGTGAATTGTTCAATCATTTTGTCAGGCTCATAGCCTTTACTCCACAATTTCATGCCCATGGCTATATCGTTTTTGTAAGTTCAATTAACAAGTCATTATATATCTTCAGTCCCTGCTCTATCTCACTGATGCAGACATATTCATCTGCCGAGTGCGAGCGCGGCGATTCGCCGATGCCTATCTTGATTGACGGGAACTCATACATCAACGCCATATCTGATGTCGTTGGCGACACAAATGTTTCACGTCCAAGCGCTACGGCTGCTCTCACCAAGGGATGGCTCTCGTCTATCGCCGATGCGTGAATACGTGTCGAGCGTGGAACGGCATCTGACTGTATCGCCGACTGCAACAGCTTGACTGTCTCTTCGTTGCTATACGCATCAGTTGTGCGTACATCTACAACAAATTTACATTCTTCAGGCAATACATTATGCTGTCGCCCTGCATTTATCTGTGTAACAGTCACTTTGATATTACCTAACAGCGATGACACTTTGTCAAACTTGATGTTTTGCAATATGCGTATATCGTCAATAGCTTTATACAGAGCATTTTCACCCTCGGTTCGCGCTGCGTGGCCTCCGCGAGCATGTGCAGTGCAATCAAGCACGACAAGTCCGCGCTCACCAACTGCGACATTCATCCCGGTCGGCTCGCCTACGATTGCCATATCTATCTTGATGCCAGCCTCTTTAAGTGCCGGCAGCATGGCGCGCATACCAAATTCGCCCATATTCTCCTCTTGAGCTGTCATCGCCAACACAAGGTTATATGGCAATTGCTCATCATACAACTTGCAATAAGTCAAAGCTAACGACACCAACGACGCGCCCGCATCATTACTGCCAAGTCCATACAGCTTGCCATCTTCAACAGTCGGCTCAAAAGGGTCACGTGTATATGCTGTCGATGGCTTAACTGTGTCATGGTGAGAATTGAGCAGCACTGTCGGCTTGCTTGCATCATAATGTTTGCAAACAGACCACACATTGTTGTGCAGTCTGTTATATTTCACACCGTTGCGGTCAAGCAAGTCGGCAAGTATCGCCGCCGTGCCTTCTTCCGACCCTGATATCGAAGGGGTCGAAATGAGTCGGCTCAATGTCTGAACGGCTTCGTCAAGATATTTATTTTCTGACATCAGTTTCTTATTACCGTACCACGGTCGTTAAGCAGGTTATCCGAATTTTTGATTATCACACGCTTAACGCCACCGCTGACCGCTGCAAATGCGTTATCGACTTTGGGTATCATTCCTTTATTTATTATACCGTCTGCCTTTAGCTCATTATACTTATCGGGCGTAATCTCAGTGATTAGCGTATCTGGATTATCAATATCAATCAGCACACCATCTTTCTCAAAGCAATAGTGCATATCGACCTCTGCGATACGTGACGATGCTGTCGCAATGGCTGATGCCACAGAGTCGGCATTACTATTAAGCAATGTACCGCCTGACTTGTCATAGGTTATTGCACAAAAGACAGGAACTATATCGCTCTCAAGTAGCGTCTTGATAAACTTATCGCTAACCTCGGCGGGATTAATATCTCCGACAAAGCCAAAGTCAATAGGCTCAGGTGAACGCTTATGTGACGGCACAACATTGCCGTCTGCTCCGGTCATTCCGATAGCATTA
>CAYYAA010000109.1:0-6793 GCA_964469875.1 uncultured Bacteroides sp. | reverse complement strand
TCAATGTTAATCCCGGTGACTCCGTACTTGAAGGCGCAGCACTTATCACTCTTGAATAATCCCCGTACCGCTTATGTCTTTCGGAGATTTTTTGCATAACAACCTCGTTCAGTTCTGGGAACTGACAGGTTTTGCCAACGCCGAGATAGGCAACTTTGTCATGCTCGCCGTAGGCTTGTTCTTCATTTGGCTTGCCATAAAGAAGAACTTTGAACCGATGTTGCTCGTGCCGATTGGCTTCGGTATGCTTATCGGTAATGTCCCCTTCAACACCGGTGCCGGTCTCGAAATCGGTATCTATGAAGAAGGTTCTGTACTCAACATCCTTTACAACGGTGTGAGCGCAGGTTGGTATCCCCCGCTAATCTTCCTCGGCATCGGCGCTATGACTGACTTCTCAGCCCTTATCGCCAACCCGAAGTTGATGCTCATCGGCGCTGCCGCTCAGTTCGGTATCTTCGGTGCTTACATGGTCGCCCTTGCTCTCGGCTTCGCTCCCGACCAAGCAGGCGCTATCGCTATCATCGGTGGTGCTGACGGCCCGACAGCTATCTTCCTTTCATCTAAACTCGCCCCCAACTTGATGGGTGCTATCGCCGTATCTGCGTACTCTTACATGGCATTAGTGCCTGTAATCCAACCGCCGTTGATGCGTCTGTTCACCACCAAGAAAGAGCGTCTTATCAAGATGAAACCCGCGCGTGCCGTCTCTCAAAACGAGAAGATTATCTTCCCGATTGCCGGTATGCTCTTAACTTGCTTCGTTGTGCCTTCAGGCCTTCCCTTGTTAGGTATGCTCTTCTTTGGTAACCTCTTGCGCGAATGTGGCGTAACAACACGTCTCGCCAAGACTGCCAGCAACGCTCTCTCTGACATCGTAACCATCTTGTTAGGCATGACCGTAGGCGCATCTACTCAAGCATCTCAATTCTTGACACCGCAGACAATCTTTATCTTCTTCCTCGGTTTCATGGCATTCGTGATCGCTTCTTCATCAGGTGTGCTCTTCGTTAAGCTATTTAACTTGTTCCTGCCGAAAGACAAGAAAATCAACCCGCTCATCGGCAACGCCGGCGTTTCTGCCGTGCCGATGTCTGCACGTATCTCAAACAACCTCGGTTTGGAATACGATCCCACCAACTACTTGCTCATGCACGCTATGGGCCCGAACGTAGCAGGTGTTATCGGTTCTGCCGTCGCTGCCGGCGTGCTCCTCGGTTTCCTTGCCTAATTAAGCAATATAAACCTGTAAATAAAATATCCTCGTTGACAAATCAACTACAGCGAGGATATTTTAATTACATCCATGTTACAATTTGATTACATTCTAATCACAATTGCCAAAACAAATTAAATCAGATTTAGAGCTAAAACTTTATCTTCATTTGACGGTTATTAATATAGAAGCGCGTACAAAAAACGGCTTTATAATGCGTTCTAAGCTAATTTAAATCAAACATCAAAGCGTTTTCATCACACCGTCTTTACAACTGATTTTCCACATAAAGGAGCTAAATTATGATAACCAAACACGTGATACAAACCCTTTACAAGAAGTATCGTAAGGCACCAAAATCGCCCGACTGTCTTGATATGCAATTGTTATTCGATTCAACAAAAGGCAACCACAACGTCAGTGTTGACCTCGACAACAACCAATTGCTCATTGGAAGCATCGACTCAAGCTCTCCATTCCACTCAATTCCGCTCAACCGCATTCACGCTATTGTGCCTTTTGAAGAATGGACAGCAATCGTTCTCCATTCATCAATAATCTTTCTTAATCGTAAATCTCCAAAAGTATCTGTCCACATCAAACCTCGCAAGGCTTCACTGTGGCAACGAATTCTCGAAACATTCGGCAAAATATAAAACATCGTCATCGTTCAAACTTCATATTAGTCTAAAATCGGAAAGGCCTAACAGCACGCCTTTCCGATTTTTGTTTGAAATAAAAAAACAACAGACGATTTCACATTTACACAAATTGTATTTACAAAAAATGTAATTACAATTTGTGTAAATGTGATAATTATACTATTTTTGCAGACAAACAATCGAATCGCACATCATGGAGACGCCATTTACATTCGGCAAAATAGCCACGGACAAAAATTTCACCGACCGAGAGCAAGAAACCGCGCACTTGGTCGAATGTTTCACGTCACTGACAAACACGATAATCATCTCACCTCGACGTTGGGGCAAGAGCTCTTTAGTGAACAAGGCGGCTCAGTTAGCCCTAAAGCAAGATAGCCGACTCCGCATTTGCAATATTGACCTATTCAATGTACGCAACGAAGAACACTTCTACTCCCTTTTAGCCGAAAAAGTAATTGCTGCGACATCAACACGTTGGGATGAAGCTATCGAGTTCGCAAGACAATTTTTCTCACGTCTCGTCCCTAAAGTGACCATAGGTTCTGACCCAACAAACAAAATAAGCATTGACTTTGACCGGGAAGATGTAAAACGTAATCCTGACGAAGTGATTGACCTCGCAGAGAAAATAGCCCAAGAAAAAGGTCTGAAAATTGTTATCTGCATAGATGAGTTCCAAAACATTGCAGAGTTTACAAACCCTGATTACTTTCAAAAAAAATTACGTTCTCATTGGCAGCATCATCAACACGTCGCATACTGTCTTTATGGCAGCAAAAGGCACATGATGCTTGAGGTATTCACTAACTCATCCAAGCCGTTCTATAAATTCGGAAATCTAATGTTTCTGAATAAAATTGACAGCATACACCTCATCGCGTTTTTCAAAAGTCGTTTCGAGGAAACAGGCAAAAGCATAACTAATGAAGCAGCTCAGCTAATAGCGACGTTGGCAGACAACCATCCCTATTACGCACAACAATTAGCACAGTTATCATGGCTAAAAACAGGCAAGCTGTGTGATGAAAAAATTGTACGTTTCGCTCATAAATCATTAGTAGAACAGCTAAGCCTTTTATTCTTAACAATTACAGAAACGCTGACCACACAACAGATCAATTACCTCAAAGCTCTCATCGCCGGTGAGAAGTCGATAAGTTCAGCAGACGTGTTGCACCGCTACCACATAACATCTGCGACTTCAGCGACACGTTCAAAGGCTGCATTAATCAAAAATGACATATTAGACGCGCAAGCTGACATACTGTCATTTCAAGACCCAATATATGCTTATTGGCTAAAAAACGTCTACTTTGAAGGTATCTAATTTTTTTTGAAAAAAATCGCATAAAAAAGTAACAAGATTAATATATTTTTAGTATTTTTGACGCGTAATTATATACTGTACAGAAATTACATACTTAAACATACAATATGGAAATGCGTGACCCCTCTTTGCAGGATCAAAACCTCAAAGAACAAATCCTTAACGATGCACCTGTATCAAGTGCAGAAGTCGCTCAAGACAATGCTAAGACCGACAATTTTGAAACCGTTGCTCCAGCCGACAGCGACCCGGAAGCGGTAATCGAAGATGATATGTCTCAGGCAGAGCTTGAGGCTGAAGACTCCGATGACGACAATGTCGCATTGTCTGTCGATTCCCTACTCTCGGTAGCCCGTGAGCTGGATGCTAAAGACGTCGATGAAGTCTCTAATGACCAAATTCGCCGCCTTCGTCAACATGCCGGCGCACTCCATAAAGCTACTGTTGAAGCTGACCGCAAGGCTTTTATCGCTGAAGGTAACGCTCCCGAAGACTTCGTGGAGCCTCAACCAAATGCTGACCTTGCCGCTATTATCGCCGCTATTCGCGACCGTAAAGTTGCCCGCGCTGCTGAGCTCGACACCCTCAGATTGGCAAACCTCGACCGCAAGAAAGCTATCATTAACGAAATCAATGCGCTCGCCGAAGACACTGACAATGTAAACCGTACATTCCAGAAATATCGCGAGCTACAAGATGAGTTTAACGCTGTCGGCGATGTTCCTCAAACTGAAGAAACTGCTATTTGGAAACAATTCCAAGACGCTCGTGAGCGTTACAGCGACAACCTGAAAATCAACAAAGAGCTCAGAGACTACGATTTCAAGAAAAATCTCGAAAGCAAACAGCAACTCTTAGCTGATGCCGACGCTTTAGTGCAAGAAGAAGATGTCATCACAGCTTACAGAAAATTGCAAGAGTTGCACAACAAATGGCGCCAAATCGGTCCCGTGGCTAAAGAGCTCCGCGATGAGATTTGGAACCGCTTCAAAGCTGTCTCTGTCGAAATTAACAAGAAATACCAATCTCACTTTGAAGAGCGCAAAGCTCGCGAAAAAGAAAACGAAGAAGCTAAAACTGCTCTTTGCGAGAAAATTGAGGCTATTGACTTGGCTGCTATCAAAACATACAAAGGCTGGGAAGATGCCACTCAAAACATCATTGACATGCAAACTGCATGGCGCGCTTTAGGCTATGCCTCTCGCAAAATGAACAAGTCTCTCTTCGCTCGCTTCCGCCAAAGCTGCGACAAATTCTTTGCTGCAAAAGCTGAGTACTATAAAAATACTCGCGAAGAATTCTCTCAAAACCTCGCCAAGAAAATCGCGCTCTGCGAACGTGCCGAAGCTCTTCGCGACAGCACCGAATGGCGTGCCACTTCTGACGAATTTGTCGCACTCCAACGCGAGTGGAAAACAATTGGGCCTGTTACCAAGAAACACAGCGACGCTGTTTGGAAACGCTTCTTAGCTGCCTGCGACTACTTCTTTGACCAAAAGAAGAAAGCAACATCAGGCACTCGTCAAGTTGAGGCTGCAAACCTCAAAGCTAAGCGAGAAGTGATTGCCAAACTCGGCGAAATAACCGCTGAAACTCCACGCGAGGAAGCTATTGCCGCCCTGCGTGAATTGCAAAATCAATGGCAACAGATTGGTCACGTGCCTTTCCGCGAGAAAGACAAAGTCTACGAAGCATATCGCACAAAAGTTGACGAATTACGCTCAACTCTTGACATCAAAGAGTCTCGCGCTCGCATCGACCGCTATCGCAACACAGTAGCCGAAATCGAATCTGACGACAACAAGCTCTACCGCGAACGCGAACGCCTGTTGCGCAATGCCGACAACAAGCGTAACGAATTGCGTACTTACGAGAACAACCTCGGCTTCCTCAGCTCAAAATCTAAGTCAGGTGACTCTATGATGCGCGAATTCAACCGCAAGATTGAACGAATCAAATCAGATATCGCAACATTAGAAGAACAAATCCGCCTTATTGACAGCAAGTTGCAATAAGCGCTATCAATAATTACACCGAGCAGACACAAACCGTGCCTGCTCGGTGTATAAATTAACTAATAGTCGTTATTTTCATCACAAAAGGCGACATTTTATACAACCTTTTGGCCTACCAATCTTATCCTTTTCTCTGCTATGCTCCACAATATACGCAAAAACGGTTTAGGGCAATATATTCTGCTATTTATAAACATAGTAAACCTAATCATCGTCAATATTGCCTTTTTCATTACTCTTTGGCACTTTCCTGAGATTCGAGAAGCAGGACACTCGCTGAGAGTAATCTGGTTCCTTGCGAACTTGTGTTTCCTGCCTCCAATGTGGAGAAACCTAAGAGAAACGCATTTAGAGAGGGCTATACGCATGGAGAGCGTGTTCATGCAGGCACTGACAAATGTCGGAGTACATGCCTTGCTCTATTTGTCACTGATAACGCTGATGCGCATTAACATCGCGCCATTCAAAGGCTACGTAACATTCTATGTTCTGATGACGATTGGCATCGTGATTTGGTCTTTAGCCTCACGCTATTGGCTAAAAAACTACCGTCGTCGCGGATTCAACTACACTCGCGTTGTCATTGTCGGCTCTAACGACATAGCAGTACGCTTGTATGAAGAAATGCTTAACGATGACGGTTTTGGATATAAGGTGTTAGGCGTTTTCGACAAACAACGTCCCAACAACGCGTTATCAGAATTATATGTCGGCACTTTAGATGAGCTCGACAAATTTGTAAAAGAGAATGCTGTAGACCAAATATTTGTATCAATCTCAGGTAACGAAGAAAATTTCACCAAGGCGGCAAAAATCGCTGACGACAATGTTACTGAGCTTTACTTCGTACCACAAATTTCAAAGCTCGTTAATCGCCGTTTTGAATTATACTCATTAGGATGTATGCCTGTGCTCAGCACATTGCATAATCCACTAAAAAGTCTCACCAATCGTTGCATCAAACGAGCATTTGATTTATTGGTATCGTCTATTTTCTTGTGCTTTTACCCTCTTATTTATATACCAATAGCCATCATTATCAAATTGACCTCACCGGGTCCGATTTACTTCAAGCAAGAGCGCACGGGCTATCGCGGTAAGACATTCTACTGTCTAAAATTCCGTTCCATGCACGTCAACAAAGAGTCTGACAAGGCACAAGCCACTAAAGACGATCCACGTAAGACCAAGTTTGGCAACTTCTTACGCCGCTCAAGTCTCGATGAATTGCCTCAATTTATTAATGTTTGGAAGGGTGATATGTCAATCGTCGGTCCGCGTCCACACATGCTGAAACACACCGACGAATATTCTCGCATTATATCTCAATACATGGTGCGCCACGTCGTCAAACCCGGCATAACCGGCTGGGCTCAGGTCAACGGATATCGAGGACTCACAGACGAGGTATGGAAAATGGAAAAACGTGTCGAATATGATGTCTGGTACATTGAGCATTGGACACTTGCTCTCGACCTTAAAATCATGTTCCGCACCGTGACAAACGCCATCCACGGCGAGAAGAACGCTTTTTAATGCTTATTGCGCTCGTGGTAGCGTTGTATAGCAA
>CAYYAA010000108.1:0-6814 GCA_964469875.1 uncultured Bacteroides sp. | reverse complement strand
TCACTTACCACATTAATAATCTCGTCAAGAGACATCTCCGTGAACAGCTGATGTTCGGTATCACAGAAACTGCAACAGCGGTTACAGCCGGAAAAGCGCAAAAATACAGCAGCTGTTCCAGTATAATAGCCCTCGCCCTGAAGCGAATAAAATATCTCGTTTATCTTATACGTCTTTCTCATAAGCTGCGATGTTACCTTCGCTCTCTTGGACTTCGACACGATAACAATTGGCGATGTTATCACAAATCCAGCGAGCTATATTTTCGGCTGTAGGATTGAAGTCTAATGTGTCATTAAGACATTTGTGATCAAGCCTATCTGAAATGATACGCTTGATATCTGTGAAGTCTGTCACCATGCCGTTAGCATTAAGCTCAGATGCACGACAATAGACCGTCACTATCCAATTGTGTCCATGCAGTGACGTACACTTGCTCTCATAGTCAAGTTCAAGGCGATGAGAGGCTGATATTTCAAGACGTTTTGTTACGTAATACATAGTTATTCTGATTCGTTGTTTGCCGATTCTTTAGGAGAATCAAAAGGTGGATTGACCGGCTTAATACCGGCTTCCTCACCAAGTTTATAGAGATAGTCAATCGCAGCTTGACGATTATCCTCAATGACACAATCCTTAATAGCCTGCTTTAGATTAACTACAAAATAGCCTACCTGTTGACCTTGTGGTATGTCAAATATGCGCATAATCTCGACACCATCGACAGGGCTTTTGCGATTGCGTTCTTTATCTTTGGCGCGAATGACTTTAAATTTCTCCTCTACGAGATCAAAGTTATTAAGGAAAAGCTGTTTCTTAGCCTCATTCTTGCTCGTAACATCTGCCCGGGCAAGTATCATCAAATCATCAAGGTCTTCCTCGGCATAGTTAATCAAGCGACGAACAGCACTATCTGTAACTTCGTCTTCAACAAGCGCTATAGGACGCATATGCAACTCGACCAACTTTTGGACATATCGCATCTCGGCACCTTGCGGCAAACGCATTGCTGAGAATATGCGCGGCACCATTTTGGCACCGATAAAATTATGATTATGGAAAGTCCAACCGAGACTTTCGTCATAGCGCTTTGTCACAGGCTTGGCGACATCATGCAGTAAAGCCGCCCAGCGTAGCCAAAGGTTATCAGAATGTTCGGCAACGGTGTCAAGCACTGTCAACGTATGATAGAAATTATCCTTATGTCCCCTGCCCTTTACAACTTCAACGCCACGGAGCGCTTCAATATCAGGAAGTATTAGCTTTAACAATCCCGATTTTTGCAGGAGTTCAAAACCGATAGAAGGCTTAGGCGAAAGCATTATCTTGTTGAGCTCGGTCGTAATGCGTTCTACGGTGATAATCTCAATGCGTTGTGCGTTGCGCGTAATCGCATCAAAAGTCGTCGGCTCAATATCGAACTGCAACTGAGAGGCAAATCGTATAGCACGCATCATGCGCAACGGGTCATCGCTGAATGTGATATCCGGGTCAAGCGGCGTGCGTATCAGTTTACGCTCGATGTCTCCCATTCCGTCATAATTGTCAACAAGCTCACCAAAAGTATCGCCATTGACACTAATCGCCATGGCATTGATTGTGAAGTCGCGACGTGCAATATCATCTTCAAGCGTCCCGTCTTCAACGATTGGATTACGCGAATTGCGGTTATATGATTCCTTGCGGGCACCGACAAATTCAAGTTCAAGTTGTCCTCGCTTAACTTGGGCAGTGCCATAATTGCGATAAACAGCAACATTTGTGCCACGACCTAAATGTTTGCCGACAGCCTCCGCAAGCTCAATACCTGAGCCGACCGTTACAAAGTCTATATCCTTAGAATGGCGACCGATAATGAGGTCACGTACATATCCACCCACGACATAGCAGGGGCGATTGATAGAGTCAGCGACATCACCAATCGTCTTAAATATTCGGTCTTTGAGCAGATGTTGTAAGTTCATTTTAATCGAGATTAATAATTTGTTCCGGAGCGTGAGTGAGACATTCCATAGGGCCGTTCTCTGTTACGGCATAGGTGTTCTCAATTCCGACAGCGCCACAGCCGGGAATTACGAACTTAGGCTCAACGGCGATAACATTACCGACAGCAAGAATATCGCGTGAACGCGGTGCGATAACAGGTGCCTCATTTATCTCAATACCTACACCATGACCAACAAACCCTGCATGACTTGTATAACCCATAAAGTACTCTTCCATGCCTGCCTCTTTAGCCATATTTGCTGCAAGTTCATAGAGTGATTTCGCTTCAACACCGGGGCGACCTGCTTCGGCGATGGCTTGACATATTGCGATAGAGAGGTCGTTGGCACGTACAGCCATTTCATCCGGAGTGCCGAGGCTGAAGCAACGAGTCATATCTGTCATATAGCCTGTATAGTTACCGTTAACGTCAACCATAACGGTTGCGCCACGACGAATTACTGTACCATTAGCTCCGACAGGGATAGACGGGTCAAGACCTTGACCGCCCATTGCAAAGTCATAAGGCGAGGGATTGTCACCATTGTCACCTGTTAAAACATTACCCATAAAAATCTCCATATCGCCGCCACTAATGCGGAACTGACCGAGACAGCCTGAGAGTCGAGATGTACGTTCAATTTCAATCTGAAGCTCGATATCACTCATTCCCGGTTGATAGAGACCTGTGATTTGTTCATAAACATGGGTATGCTTAACGCCACTGCGACGAATTTTTTCAAGCTCATAAGCAGTCTTAGTAGAACGAGCTTGACGCATTACGCCGGAGATATTGCCAATCTTGATTTCGCCGAATGATTTAGCGAGGCGCATGACATTTGAATATGCCATACTATCAAGCTCAAACGCTAATGTCTCAGGCGCGCCAAACTTTGCTGTTACGTGTTCAACAAAGTCAGCAGGCTTGCGGAAGTACATCAAGTTGTCACCGATAAGGTTATTGGGGGCCTTCACACCAAAAGCATAGCCTGATGTTTTGGCATCAAGATAGATATAACCGCGGAACACACGACCGGTGAGGTAATATAAGTTTGCGTTGTCACGAATAATTGCGTAGTCAATTTCGGCTGCGCGCATCAATGAAAACACCTTGTCTAAATGAGCGTTAAACTCATCAATAGGTAAGACAACGATTTCTATATTTTTAATTTGTGTCATAATCAATTATAATTTTAGCAAATCTTCAAATTTAGAGATGGAATATTCTGCATCTTTAGCAGTCCCAAAGCCATAACTCGCAAACAAGAAAGGCACACCGGCTTTGTGCGATGAATCACAGTCGCCTTGAGTGTCTCCAACATAAAGTGGAGTCTTTAAATTATAACGCTCACATAGGGCCTTAATGTTTTCGCACTTTGGCTTAAATGTTTGCCCATAAGTCAACGAGTCTGTAATATAAGGCCTCAAAGCAGTAAAAGTCAAAAAGTTATCAATGCCTTTTGCACTGCAATTGCTGACCATAAAGAGCTTATAACGCTTTGCCAACTGAGGCATCACGTCAGCCACTCCGGGATAGAGTTTACCACCCATAACCGGCATAACTTTAGCTTCTTCCTCTATAAGTTGTCGCATATAGGTCTTAAAATCCATGCCCATATTGCGACCTATGATAGTTTCAAAGATGACATCATCAGGTTTGCCCATAAGGACAACAAGCTCATCACGTGTCACAGGTTTGCGGTCAATTGATAATTGTGCAATGGTTTGATTCCACACCGCAGCATAAGAATCAACAGCATCCCAAAGGGTGCCGTCCATATCAAAAATTAAGCTGTCAAAATTCATACCTACTGAATCTCAGTTATTATTTTGGTTCAAAAATCAGCCCGACTCGCTCTATGTGTGTTACAGTATCGGGACGCATAATATGTTTAATAGTAAACGAGCGACCTTTCACAATTGTGAGGTTGCGATAAATAGTGTCTGTATAATTATAGCTAACAGCAGCACCCTTGCCAAGCCATGTTCCATAAACGTCAGCAAGTCGTACATTGATTGTGTCACGTCTGACAATACTGTCATTTATAGGTGTGGATAGTTCTAACCACAAATTGCTGTAACGATATTTGTTATCATGTCTAACTGACAGCAATAAGTCGCAACGCGTAATAGAATCTGTTGGTTCGGGAGTAAAGACAAGCGAGTCGGCATAATACCAACCGCTTTCATCTATGGTGTAGAATTGGCTGTAATAATTGTTGTCAGGTGTACAAGACGACGCTGACAACAATAATATGGTTACAGTCAAAAAATTTAAAATATATTTTGTCATTAATTTCGATAAGAATGATTCAGTCATATCTCAATTATGCAAATATCATCAACTAAAAAGTCTTTTGTCAAGTTATTGACAAGAATTGCGCCAATATTTAGGCTTCCGGTGGTGTTTGATTGACACCGCCGTCAGTCTTTGATTGGTTGCGTTGTGGTTTCTGACCGTCATGGCGACCGGGTTTACGCTTAGGCTTTCGCTCGCCTTCAGGTTTTCGCTCTACATCTGTTTGTGCGTCTCGCGATTTCGGCTGCTCAGTCTGAGTTTGAATTTCAGAGTCAGGTGCGTCTGTCGGTTTGCCTCCTTTTGCTTTAGATTTCTTCTTCTTTTTCTTCTTATCAAAGCGTGTCAAGCCATCGTCTTCAAGAATATCAGCAAAGCCTTTTTGTGATTTTGACTTTTCTTGTCCATCAGGCAATAGAGACAGCGGTTTCTCGCCCCTCTTGTTCATGTCGATAATCTCGAAGGCACGACGAGCGTCTATTGTCACGAGATTTGCAGCGAGAGTTTTATCGGTTGAGTATGTAATCTCACCTTTAAAAATATCTGTCTTGAAGTGATAATATGTGGAGTCAGCAGTCTCAAGACGGATATCGCGAGACGGCAGACGTTTGACTTGCTCGACATAAGCATCAACCTCAAAGTTAAGGCAGCATTTTAGCTTGGCGCATTGACCTGCCAACTTCTGAGGATTGAGTGATATATCTTGATAGCGCGCTGCACTTGTCGCCACCGACACAAAGTTGGACATCCAACTTGCACAACACAACGGACGGCCACAAGGACCGATACCTCCGATACGCCCTGCCTCCTGACGCGCGCCAATCTGCTTCATCTCGATGCGCACTTTAAAAGTCTCAGCAAGGACTTTAATGAGCTGACGGAAGTCAACACGTTCATCTGCGATGTAATAGAAAATAGCTTTGTTGCCATCGCCTTGATACTCTACATCGCCGATTTTCATATTAAGCTGAAGACTCTCGGCAATCTTGCGCGCACGTATCATCGTATCATTCTCGCGAGCTTTAGCCTCCTCAAATTTTTCGAGGTCAGCAGGTTTTGCTTTGCGGAAGACACGTTTTATCTCAACGTCAGGCTTAAGATTAGCTTTGCGCATTCTCAAGTTTACTAATTGACCGGTCATTGTGACCTCGCCAATATCATGACCGGGAGAAGCCTCTACAGCCACAATGTCACCGATTACAAGCGGCAAATTGGTTGAGTTGCGATAATATCCTTTGCGGGTATTCTTGAACTGCACCTCCACCATATCGCTGTCGGCATAGCCTCCGGGAACATCGCCAAGCCAGTTATAGCTTTGGAACTTGCCACGCGGCGCCTCACCTGAAGCACGACGGCAACAACCGCCACAACAAGGTTTTGACTGTCCTTTTGCTTCTTGTGAATCCGCTGTCGGCTTGTTTGATTCCGGAGTGATGTTGTTATTTTCGTTCTCTAACTCTGCCATTGCTTCGATAATTATTTAGCGAAGCTAACAGAACGAGTTTCGCGAATAACAGTAATCTTAACTTGACCGGGATAAGTCATCTCGTCTTGGATGCGTTTTGCAATTTCGGCTGAGAGCTTTTCTGTTTCCTCATCATCAATCTTATCAGCGCCAACGATTACGCGAAGCTCACGACCGGCTTGGATAGCATAGGTTTTAACGACACCGGGATATGAGAGGGCAAGTTGTTCAAGGTCTTTAAGACGTTTGATATACGCCTCAACGATTTCACGACGAGCGCCGGGACGAGCACCGGAAATAGCATCACAGACTTGTACGATAGGTGCGATGAGCGATGTTTGCTCTATTTCATCGTGGTGAGCGCCAATAGCATTACAGATTTCGGGTTTCTCCTTATACTTTTCGGCAAGTTTCATACCGAGTAATGCGTGCGGCAATTCCGGTTCTTCATCGGGCACTTTGCCTATATCGTGCAATAGACCGGCACGGCGCGCCTTCTTGGGATTGAGACCGAGCTCAGATGCCATAACAGCGCAGAGGTTAGCAGTCTCGCGTGAGTGCTGCAACAAGTTTTGACCATAGCTTGAACGATATTTCATCTTACCAACCAAGCGGATAAGGTCGGGATGCAAACCGTGGATACCGAGGTCAATAGCTGTGCGCTTACCTGTCTCGATGATTTCTTCTTCAACTTGACGACGAACTTTGGCAACAACCTCCTCAATACGAGCGGGGTGAATACGACCATCGGCAACGAGTTGGTGAAGGGCAAGACGCGCGATTTCACGTCTTACAGGGTCAAAACCGGAAAGCACAATAGCTTCAGGGGTGTCATCTACAATAATTTCAATGCCGGTAGCTGCTTCAAGGGCGCGAATATTGCGACCTTCACGACCGATAATGCGACCTTTAACCTCGTCAGATTCAATATGAAAAACTGTGACAGAGTTTTCAATTGCCGTTTCAGTTGCTACGCGTTGAATAGTTTGAACGACGATGCGTTTAGCTTCCTTATTTGCTGTCATTTTAGCATCGTCCATGATGTCGTTGATATAAGACTGTGCAGC
>CAYYAA010000107.1:0-6874 GCA_964469875.1 uncultured Bacteroides sp. | reverse complement strand
TGACCATATATAAGATAGAAGATAAAGATAAAAATAAAGATAAAGATATTTTTTATAAAAAGGCGAGCAATCAAAAATTGGATTTAAAGGCTTTGGACTCACATTTGTCGCATGATGAGAACTGGCTGCTCTGGATTGTCGAAAATATCTCTATTAATAACCCTTCCTTCTCAAAAAATGATTTAGATAGGTACTTGCGCCAATTCTTCGGCGAACTTAGAATCAAAGGTGCTGCAAATCGCACCGTCCAAGATTGCAAAAATTACTTCTTTAACTGGCTCAAAATTCAACTTAAAAACTTTAATAACTATGGAAAATACAAAATTGATAAACGCCGAGGCGCTGATGTCACAGCTACGTCACCGGATGATTATGAAGGACCGTTTTAAACTCCCTATGACTAAGGAAGATGCCGTAAAGGTTATTACTGCGGCTGTCCAAGTCGAAGTCGAATCAAGACAACGCAAGTTTGTGCTTAATAATATGCTGAAGGAACAAGTCACTGTAATGGCTGATTGGCTGACTTCTGATAGTACTAAGTTTGGAATGTTAATGTGCGGTCAATGTGGCAATGGCAAGAGCACATTGGTTAAGGCATTCCAACGTATTCTTAATCAGGCTAATTTGCGCGATGAGTATAACAATAGTCATTATGGCATTGTTATCATTGACTCAAAAGAACTCGTCAACTTGCGCTTGAATAATTATGCCGAATGGCAGACGCTTATTCAGCGTGAGATGTTGGCTGTCGATGATTTAGGAACTGAGTCAATAGAAATTAATCAGTACGGCAATATTATTACGCCTTTAATTGACTTATTGACAAAAAGATATGACAAGCAACTGTTCACGCTTGTGACAACCAACCTCAAGCCGGCAGAGATACGCGAGAGATATGGCGACCGCATTGCCGACCGCCTCAACGAGATGATGGTCAAAATCATCTACCGCAATGACAGCTATCGCGTGTAGGATAAAAAAAGCCGCCTCGCTGTTGACGGGGCGGCTTGTGTTGGCGTTATGTGTCGTGATTATTTCACAATCTTAACGGTCTTGGTGGCATTTGCTGTCGCTGCTTTGACGATGTAAATGCCTTTTGGAAGTGCTGAGATTGAGAGACTTGCGTTGTTAGCTGATGCTACGATGCGACCGTTGATGTCATAGACAGATACGGCCTTAACGGCGCTGTCAGAGATGATGTTGAGCATATCGCCATTGACTGAGATGCTGAGTGCGCTGTTGTCGGCGATGATGTTCTTAACGGCAGTGGCCTTATCTGAACATCCGTGGAATTGGAGGTTGTCAAAGATTACGGCATCGCCGGGGGTGCCATAGAGGTGTATGGCAACGTAGATGTCTTTGCCGGCATAGTCGCTCAGTGATACGCCTTCGTTTGTGAAGTTTGTGCCTTGTGACGGTACAGACTTGAGGTAGTCATAGTGCCATTTGTCTGTATTATCGCCCCATGTTCCGTCATTTGCCATTACGCGATAGCTGACGGGATAGTTTGTGTTGAAAGAGCCTACGGTCCATGCGAAGCAAGCGTCGTCGGCATCAACGTGAACTTGCGGCAGTACGAGCAAGCGGTCTAACTCGCTGCTGTTGACGAGCGTTACCCAAGTTGAGCCTATGAGCATGTAGTTGCCATAGAGCTTATGTGACTCAATTTCGGTTGTAGTCCAACCGTTTTCGCCATATTCAGATATTGCTGACGCGTTGAGTGTGCCGTCATCGTTGACAAAGTATTGGAATGTGTCGGGAACTTTGCCGTCTTCAAAGTCATAGAGGATGTCGGGAGTGCCTAAGAAGCGCGCAGTCTTTGACACGCTGTTGTTGTCGAGGTTGTTGTCGGCGCTGTTCTCAACGGTCACTTTGATGGTGTGTGTGCCGACTTGAACATCATCGAGCAGACCTTCGTAGGTGATGGTTCTTGTCTGTTGAGCGAGGATGTCTTCGGTCTTGGTTGCGATGAGAGCATCGTCAACAAAGACTTTGACTGTGGCTTGTGTGTCGTTGATGCTCATGTTGTAGAGGTCAAAAGTGACACGCTTGTAGTCGGCTTGCGGCACGAAGTCTTTGATTGATGAGAAGTTCTTGATAACCATGTCGATAGCTGACGGGTCCTCGATGGCATCGAGTGAAACGTCATCAATGGTCAGCCAGTTCTCATCTTTGTCGCTGTATGCTTTAAAGCCGATGTAGATTGTCTGGTCTTTGTCGATGTTGAAGATGGTTATTGACTCTTGATATTCACCTTGTGTGATGTTTGGGAGGTCAACGATTGTGGTCTTCATTGCTGACGGCTCTTGTTTGTTGCCGTAAGCGACGAGCAGCTTCTCGGTGTGATTCTCACTGCCTGAATACCAGAATTTGAGTGCGTGATAGCCGGCTTTGACTTGGATAGGCTCGAGTATAGCCCAGTCATCGGCAGCGTTCTCTGGGTCATAGTTGTAGGCGAGGCAGACGTTGCCGGTTCTTGCGAGGTTCATATAGAAGTTGCCGACAGCGATGTCCCAGTCGCCGTTGTCGTTGTTCTCGTTGAACAGCTTGATGCGCGATGTGTCCTCAGACGTTTCAAAGCCCATTGCGTAAGGCTCAGTGGCGTTGGCATAGTTGCGAATTTGTGTCGATGCTGAGTTGTTTGAGGTGTCAATATCGTCGCTATGCTCTACTGTTGCAGTGATTGTGTAGGATTTGCGTGTCGTTGACAAGTCGGCTAAGGTGTTGAATGTGTATTCATATTCTTCACCTTTTGCGAGAGTGTGAGTGACAGTTTCAGTCACCTTCTCGCCGCCGTCAACTGAGTAGGAGACATCAAATTTGTCAACCTCAGATTCGCCCACGTTCTTGATGAGAACTTTGACAGCCTCTTTGGTGAGATTTTCGCCAGACAGAGGCGCAGTGACTGCGCTGAGCGCTAAGTCCACGGGGTCACCGTCTAACTCTGTTATGGTTAATTCGTTAAGATATAGACGGAAGCAATCGGCTGCTGTGTAGGCATAAAAGCCGATGTGCACGGGCTGATTAGCCACGGCATTAACAACGAAATATCCGCTGTGCAGTGATGAATCAATGTCGGGATAATCGGCAACGAGATTTTGTGAAAGACCGCTAATGGTCTCGCTTGTGCCAAAGTACACCTTCATGGCTTCGCGATACATTGAGCCTGTAAAGCTGTAGCGCACGAGTAGTTTGCAGTCTGCATCAGGAGTAATAGCAGGTGACACCGCCCAGTCGTCGGCTTGGTTTGTGCCACTGTAAGAGTAATAAAAGCGTTTCCCCTCGTCTCCGGTTTCGGAGAAACCCCACTTACAACCGTCATGGTTGTTGTCAATCACTGTCCAACCTTGAACCTCTTCTGCGGTGTTGAACGTCGTATGGTAGAGCGTCTCCGAGGCGTGTGCAGTCCAGAAAACGGAAGCCATACTTACAAGGATCAGTAGTGTTTTTTTCATTCCGTTATGTTTTAGGGTTAGTGAATCAGTCATTTATTTAGACCGCAAATATACAACCCTATTTTGACAAATTGGTTACAGTTCAGAGACATATAAGCAATTTGCCAAAAAAAACGTAAATTTATTTCGATTTAATGACGAAATGAAACAAACAGCCGTCTTTAGCGCCCTTGTTCAAACATGCGACTGCGAGCGATGAGACATGCTCCGGTGACTCCCGCTTTGTCGTGAAGTTTTGAGTATGTGATAGTTGTGTCGTTAAAGACAAGGTTGAGCGAATACTTGCGCACTGCCAATTTTATCGGCTGCAAGATGTAATCTTTAGCTGCTGACAGCGAGCCTCCGATGATGACCATTTCGGGGTTAAAAATGTTGATGAGCGAAGCTATCTTGCGCCCGAGTTTCTGTCCGAGTTCCTCAATAAGCTCAATGCAGAGCAAGTCTTCGTTGTTTGTGGCTTCGATAATATCATCAAGCGTCACCTCCTCGCCACGGTCAACTTTGGGCGAAAGGCTTGAGGTCTTGCCTGCTGCAATATTCTTCAACACTTCGCGGTGAAGAGCGCTGCCCGAAATCTCAGTCTCTAAACAGCCCTTCTTGCCACAGTGACACAATATCTCGTTGTCAAAGACATTGATGTGACCGAACTCGCCGGCAAAGCCCGATTTGCCCTCATAGATTTTGCCGTCAATGACGATGCCGATGCCGATACCCCAACTGAGATTGATGAACAAGATATTCTTCTCGCCGTTGACGCTGCCCTGAAGATATTCGCCATAAGTCATTGCGCGAGTGTCATTCTCGATGCACGTCTGACAGCCGATTTTCTCAGAGAAAATATCGCTCAGCGGACTCTCAGAGAAGTTGTAACGGCTGAAGCTATAACCTGTTGACGGATTGACACGTCCCGAGATATTGACACAAGCATGGAGTATCTTGTCGCGAGCAATGCCGCAATTGTCGATAAACGTGTTCACGTGCTGGCACAACTCGTCGAGCGAATCGGGATTGGTCAATGCACACACCAAAGGCAAGCCGAACTCTTGCTCAATGATTTCGCCGTTAAAATTAGACAAAGCGATGTTCACTGTGTCGCGCTTGATGTCAACGCCGAGGAAATAGCCCGAATCAGGATTTAAGCCATATAATATGGGACGACGACCGCCCTGAGTGTCGAGTTTGCCGTATGTATTAATATAGCCGTCCTCGCACATCTCTGCGACGATTTTTGTCACTGTCGGCACACTCAAATCCAACTCTTTAGCGAGGTCGGGAATGGTTGTCGTGCCGTTGTAGATATAGTGAGTAATAATTTTCTGTTTTAGAGGAGTCAAAGTTTTATTTGTTTCCATGGATAGCAGTTTGAGTTCTAATCTTTCGCAAAGATATTAAATTTTTTCTGAAATATCCAATATGAAACAAAAAAATAAGTCAAACAGCGCCTTAATCAAGATTTTGACTAATTTGCCACGTCAATCACTCGCTTTTTACGAATGAAAAATGCACAATCAACGACCTATGCTCAACTCGCGATTTTAACATTTAATTTTTGGTAAGTTCGGCATAGGTTGAATTTGTGTTAAATCACAATGGTATAATTGATTAGGCTATATTAATAAAAATCAAAACTCGGCGAAATGTGTCTTTTTTAGATAGATTTCGCCGAGTTTCGCTTATGTGTTTAACGATTTTAAGATTTATAAACAATTTGCGTCTATTCTGCGAATAAGTCGTCAGCTGTAATCACGTTTTGAATTATGTCGGAATGTGAATTTTGCACGAGTCCGCGTGTTGTTATCAAGGTCAGATGGACGGCTTTTGTGGTAGCTGTATCTGCGGCAAAGCGGTCGCGGCGGTTGAGCAACTTAGTCTCTTCAGCTTCTGTCATGGCATATTCGCCTGAGGCAGTGTATTTTATTTCGCAAATATTAATTGTCTCATCATTGCGGTCTAATAGCAAATCAATTTGTGCGCCGGGACTATCTTCGGTTTTACGCGCCACCCAAGAATATTCGTTTGTCGTAATTCCGGCAATGCCGAGAGATTGCTTGATTTGCGGAACATGAGCCAAGCAGACGCGCTCGAAAGCAAGTCCGCACCAGTTGCTGTAAAGGCTGCTGCCTATGCTGTTAGACCAGAAATTAGGGTCATTGTGCTTGTTCTCCAAGATGAATTTGAAATAGAATAGCGTGAAGAAATCGACAAGCTGATACATGGCATCCTTAGCTACACGACCTATCTGGTTGTAGCGGCGAATAAAGCCACAGTGTTCCAAGTCATTGAGTACTGTGGTCAATCTGCCGTTTTCTTTCAATCCCGATTCGGCAACAATCTCCTCGCGTGTCATGCCTATGCGCTTATGCCCGAGCACATTAATTATGGAGATATATGCGTCAGGCTTCTTGAATAGCGAGCGATAGAGGGCATCAAACTCATCGTGTAATTCACCGTCTGTCGAGAAGAAAATTTGGTCGATATTTTGTGGTAGACTCAAATTCTTTTTAAGCAATGACCAATAGAAAGGCACTCCACCCATCACCATGTAACATTCAAGCAATTGACGTTGCTTCATGCCGAGCTTGCGACTTTTGGCGTAAAGGTCGCACTCGTGTAGGGTGAATTGTCGCAAATTTATTTTGTGATTAAGCCGATTATGCAATCCACCGTGGTTGTGTACAATTTTGTCAACAATCCATGATGTCGCCGAGCCACAAACGATGAGCAGCACGTCCTTACGCGCCGAGGCATAGGCATTCCAGAAGTGCTCCAAGGCGGGAACAAAATTCCCGGCTTGAGTATCCATCCAAGGCAATTCGTCGATAAAAATCACTTTGCGCTTAACGCGCGACTTGCGGATAAGGTCATCCAAAAGAGAAAAGGCTTCAAACCAGTCTTTTGGCGCTTTATCCACCTTTAAACCATGCTTTTGCAAAGAGTTACGCCACTCTTCGAGTTGGGTGGCACGCGATGCGTTGGCTATGCCGGAATGTTGAAAGGTGAATTTATAGTTGAAAGCTTCGCGCACCAAGAATGTTTTCCCGACGCGACGCCGACCATACACAACTACAAATTGCGAATATTCGTCATGGTATGCTTCGTGTAGGGTTTGCAGTTCTTTCTTTCGGCCTATAATCATATAAGTATGAATTGTTTATTTGACAATGCAAATATATAAAACAATATTCAAAACTGTGCAAAATAGTTCGTAAAAATCTGCGTTGGCGCGTTGAATAAATAGCAAGCCATGCGCGACAAGCGGTGATGTGATATGCTTTTTGTATCTGTCAAATCAAGCAGACTCTTTGCGCTGATTTATACAATAACAGTGGTGGCACGGCAGCGGATTTATGCACGAAAAATAACCTTAACTGATGTTTTTTTGCTCGTTTAGGTTATTTTTCGTGCTAAATGTTTGTGAT
>CAYYAA010000106.1:5615-6984 GCA_964469875.1 uncultured Bacteroides sp. | reverse complement strand
AAGCTGAAGAGGCTCGCGCCGTTGAATGTGGTTACTGGCACCTCTGGCGCTACAACCCCGCTCTCGAAACTGAAGGCAAGAACCCCTTCACTCTCGATAGCAAAGAACCCGCTTGGGATAAATTTGAAGACTTCTTGAAGAGCGAAGTTCGCTACGCTTCTGTCCTCAAACAATACCCCAACGAAGCTGCCGAACTCTTCGCTGCTGCTAAATCTAACGCTCAATGGCGTTACAACAACTACCGCCGCCTTGCTAAACAACAATGGGGCGTAGATCCTGAAGCAGAAGCATAATTGCTCGACTAATCCTAAGATCTATCATAGATTGCCCGGAGTGGGTGCGTTTATCGCATCCACTCCTTTTTTTATACTATCAATTCCGTTAACCGCTGATTTTAACAAAGTTAATTTAAATACTTAAATAATTTTAACGCGGACACATCCTCATTTTAGAATATTATCTATAATTTTGCAAAACAGTAACACAAACGCTCGCGTGGATTTGAACATTTATCTGAAATAATCTAATCTTTGCTGCGATAGCAGACAACCTTAAAAATTATATCAGCAGATTGGTATACACCCATACGAGCCAATATAAATTTGCAGTATTTGTTGATTATACGACTATTCTGCCCTAAATACTTTTTATCACATTTATGAAGCGTATTGCTCCGATTTTGCTACTGAGCGCAGTAGGTTTTGGTGCGACAATCGCTATTGATGCATCTGTCACACGCGCCCAATTACTACAAATGTTCCATGCCGCAAACCGCGCGACAGACCGTAATATAGCCATTAAAAAATGGTCAGAAATTATTCAGGAAGCTCCCGGGCTGCCTAAACCATACTTGCAGATTGCCAAATTATATGACGAAGACACTGACAACGCCGAGTCTCGCGATTTGGCTATGCTATTCTATCGCAAATATATCGACATCGAGATGGACCCCGTTGAACTTGCCGCTGCCGAGAAACGTCTTGAGGAACTTGAAGCGCAAACAAATGCGCCAAGTTTCAGAGACTACCTCAAGAGCCAAGCCGACAGCATCGACAACGTATACGCCCAAATAGATGCCGAAGTTAAGACCTCAACACCGCAAGCTACCGTTGCACAACAAGTCGAAGAGGTAACTCCTGCGCCTACCCCCGCACCCGCGCCGGTCATAACTCCGGCTGAATCAGAACCGACAGCAGAGGAAATCGCCGAAGCAGGTCGCATCTTTGATGCCTTTGCAGATTCTATCTCCGGCGAGAAGTCTGACACAACTCCGGTAATCGCAGAAAATGTTCCGCAAGAAGTAGCTACTCCCGTAGTCGCAGAAAGCACTCCGCAGGAGGCTGCGCCTATCGTAACAGAGACGACAACA
>CAYYAA010000106.1:0-5515 GCA_964469875.1 uncultured Bacteroides sp. | reverse complement strand
ATCGCCGCAACATCTATAACCATCGCCCCCGACATGGCGAAAGCGTCAGAAGACACTCAAGCATTAGCTGCCGCTACTAAAGCCGCAACCGACGCCGCTGAATACAACGAAGAACTGCTATTTGCTGTCGAGAAAAATGAAGCTCGCACAATGCAAAGCATTTCGCAGTCAAAAGATGTCGTTGCGACAGACATCATCGGCCGTTGGGTATCTCAATCGCGTCTCAATAACAACACCATGCAAACATGGGTGATTGACATTGAGAACGGCGTATTCGGACTTATGGCTCGCGCCGAATTAGTCTCAGGCGCGCTCAGTCAAAAATATGACAAGACAGACAACCGCGCCGACCTACAACAACTTTTTGCTAACGCAACACAAGTCACAGATGTTGAGGATATAAACTATGAGACAATGTGCTTATTCTCAAACATCGACAAAATCGAAGTCCCCGTCATTGTCGCTAACAACTGCGTAGACATCAAATTCAACACTTCCAAGAAATACACGACAAACACATCTCGCATGATGTCATCTGTGTTCTCATTGTCAAAAATTAAAAACGTCATACAATCAATAGCAAACTCTGACGACGTTGCAACCGAGATGGAAGAAGCGGTTAAGGCTTATGAACCTTTCAGCTTCACTGCCGAAGTTGAATTCTCGCTGCAATTTGCTTCAACAGGTCTGACCGGTCACGCCACCGAGATTGTTGCCGACCAAAACGATGGCAAAACAATCATCGTCACAAAGCACACTTTTGACACCAAATTCTACCGCGTGGACCGCAATGACCAGAACATTGGCGTTGACGTTGACCTCAAAAAAACAGATGCCGACCTCGCAGAGGAGCAAAGTCTCATCACGCGATTGGCTAAAGAGGCTTCACACAGCAGCGACATCGCTTATCAACTCGGTCTATTGCTGTCAAAAGGCCTCGGCGACATCGACGGTAAGCCAAACGAAAGCGAAACATACAAATACATGGCAATGGCTGCTAACGGCGGCAGCATCGACGCTATGAAATATCTCATTGCATCAGGCTACACCATCGCAAGTGATGACAGCAATTCAAAAGCTGTACGTCAGAAAAACATCGACATCGCCGAACATTGGATTAAGGTATTAACAGACAAATCAGCCGCACAAGCCGCCGTCGCTCAAATACCAAAAGCAAAATACCTGCTCGACTCTCAGAACGACTTCAGCAGTGCCACTAAAATCTACAACGTGGCTCTCGCAACTCGCGCTCCTGAAGCAATGATTGCCGCCGGCGACTTCTACCTCAGCAACGGCAAGACAGACAAAGCGATTGAATTGTATAACAGCGCAATTGACCTCGGCTCATCTGACGCTTCTCTCAGCCTCGCGCGCACCTACAAAGAGACAGAGACAAGCAAATATCTCGACCTCGTGCTACAAGCCCACGAAAAAGGCAACATCGAGGCTCTCAACGAGCTCTACAAAATTTACCTTGACGGCATTGGCGTTGACCAAGACTATCACAAAGCCAACGCTTATTACATGGAATACCGTCGCGCTCAAAACAAGAACATCAAGAAAATCATTCAAGCACTTCAGCAGATATGATTAAAAAGCTAAAGCTGATACTAACCGCAACGCTCCTCCTCGCTTTCAGCGTCACAGCGAAGGCCTCTGATATGGACATCCTCTTAGAGCAATTGGGTTGCACAATAAAAAGCGACACACTGCTCTATATGCCAAAAGTATCAGCATCAAAACCGGTAATAATTCAAACCGAAGACGATGCTGTGTCCCACGTGGGCATCTCGATATTCAGCGACGAGACAAAAGCACTCGTCAGCCGCCCCGTGTGCAACTACATCGAGCGACTGCTACTGCGCATGCGCATCCTCTCAACAAACGATGCACAAGTCTACCTGACTCGCAACAAAGTCACAGTGAAGCTCAATGGCGTCAACTATGGCAGTGGCACATTTAAATCCGTGACTAATCTCATCGAAGGCATTGCCGAGCCCACGACATTCTTGCTCTCTCGCTCTGGAAGCTACTACATCGCGAGCTTTGAATTCGGCACTAACTTTCTTGAGATAAACATCCCGGCAACACGCGAACTGATTTTCGGCACTGACAAGAAAGAGTCTGACGCGCAAATCGAAAAGAAATTGCGCAGCTCGTTAGACAACACCCCGACTGCACAAGCCGAAGTTACAGCAGAGCAACTCTTAGCAACAGATGACGACAGCATCTTCCGTCTGCCCGGCTCAATGCTGCTTACAGAGCAACTGCGCAATGACCAATATTACACCAAAACAGATGGCAAGCTAAAGCCGGTTTATGACAAGCAGCACGCCAACGAATCAATCACAAACCTGCTACTTGGCATCGTTGACAACGACATAACGCTACACATCAAGCACCGCGCCTACGGTCGCTATACGCCCGACATCGTTGTGCCGCTCAACTCGATAAACAAAGCTGTAGGAGACGGCTTCAAAGTCTACGCCACAACCTACACCTTGCGCTCCGGCAAAATGCAAGCTCTTGCGATTTTTCACAACGAAGAATATGGCTACCTCCACATGCTGACCATAACCTGCGAGCCCGAAGAATGGTTCAAAGACAGTCCGGAATTAGCCGCTGACCTCTTCACAAATGTTCCACAGCATAACATCCAAAATCTCTTTCAGACGAAGAAATAAAACAATTCATATATATGAAACCACTAAAAATTATCTTATCAATCTTGCTGATGCTGCCATTCATGGCATCAGCACAATTCGATGACTTAGCTGTCAAGGTCACAAGCGGCATCGACAACGAGACGACAAAAGCTAATATTGAGAACAACACAGCAGCACTGCTCAGCGCATTTAACAAAGCTGTAGTCACCGGAGCAAAGACTCCTACCATTCTCAAAGGCTCTTGCACTAAATCCGCTGAAAAAACTATCAAAGAGATGTGGACAACAAGCGCAATATCTTGCCCAATGTCTAAACTGACACGCGCTTGCTTGACAATGCCCGGCGGTGGCTATCAGCTCCGCGACATCGCTGTCACTATGATGGACGCTCCTATTGACCAACAAGAGCAAGAATTGGTTATCACATACACAACTGAAGGCCTTATCGACAACATCACTGTCGCTATCGAGAGTCAACGCTATGCCGACATCATAGACGAACACCGCACAGTTGATGACCTCATCCGCCGTGAAATGGTAATCGACTTCGTTGAGAATTTCCGCACAGCCTACAATCGCAAAGACCTGCCTTTCCTTCAGACTGTATTCAGCGACAACGCCGTAATCATCACCGGTAAGCTCGTCAAGGTTAAACCCCAAAAAGGCAAAACAGACCTCAACAAGCAATTCAACAACGAGAAAATCAGCTACACCGTACAAGACAAACAGACCTACATGACAAACCTCGCCAAAGTATTCAAAAACAACAAATACATTGACGTTCAATTTGACGAAATCGAGGTCATTAATCACCCCGTCTACGATGATATCTACGGCGTAACACTCCGCCAAGTGTGGGGCTCAAGCTCTTATAACGATACCGGTTGGGTATTCCTGCTGATTGACTTCACAGACCAATACCAACCCTGCATCAACGTGCGCACATGGCAACCCGAAAAATACTCTGACGGCCGCTTGATTGACCGCTCTGAGATTTTCTCTCTTAACGATATTAATCTCTAATAAATACATTCCACGATGAAACGTACTTATCTAATTCTAAGTCTACTGCTGCTCTCGTTAATACCGGCTATGGCTCAAAAGAAAATCCTCAAAATTGAGGAAGACGCAGAGCGCAACAGTGCTATCAACATCTATTCAAACGACAATGAGAATGCCTTCTGCGCCGTGTTCATCGCAGACCCGGATATGGAGCTCAAATTCTCTTCTTCATATCAGCGCAACAACTTCATTGATATCCTGAGCACAAAAGATACCATAATCGGCAACGAAAGATTTTATGAACTCGTACTTCCGTCAGAACTCACAAAGAAAGGCTCGCAAATCTACGGTGCGCGCATCCTTACCGTCTATGCCGACGGCTTTGATGCAGTCAATTTAACATCGTTCTGCGGCGCTCCCAAGACAAAAGTGTACTATCGCGTTATCAATGACTACAAAGCCGCAGAAAACCCCTATTACATCGCCATAGACAAAGCCTCTAACTACTACTCAAGCGGCGACTACCTCAACGCTCGCACTCAATATATGCTCGCTAAGCAATACAAAGAATATGAGTCTCCTGAGAACAAGGCATTAGTTGACGAGGCCATCGCAAACGTCGATTACATCCAACAACAAAAAATCAGCATCTCACAAGCCACCTCTCGCTCAAACTGGTACAGAGCTCTTGAAGGTTGCAGCAACATTCTCCGCGTGAACCCTGCCGATGAGCAAGTAAGACAGCAATCAGAAAACTATGCAATCTCTTACAACAACGACTGCTCAATATTCTACCAGACCGCTGAAGAATTCTCAGAAACAAACCGCCTCGACAGCGCATTGAGATACTATCAAATGGCTATCGACCTCGACTGCCCGAGCGGCGCACTCGCCAACACCAAGATGAACATCATCAAACGCAAACAAGCTGCCAAACTCTATCGCGAACACTTCTTCACATTAGACTACGGCACAGAAGGCGATATGTTCGGTTTTACTGTAGGTCGTTACGGCGAATACAAATGGAAAGGTTACTTCCGTCTATCTCTTAATGCCGATGTATTTGACCTCATCAGCACATCAAAACACAGTGTTGACAAGACTGCAGAAGCCGGCATCGTTCTCGGCGGTTTCACCCACAAGATTGTTAAACCCGTATGGATTCACTTCTCTCCATTCGGATATGTCGGTGCCGCATACTTCACTCCTGACACCGAAAACTATACCGATGCAGCCGAAGCACAGAAAGCCGAAAACTTAAAGTGGAACTTCGCTCATTCATGGGCACCTGAAATCGGTATTGGTGTCAAACTATGGTACTTCCAACTCCGTTACACATACCAACGCCGCGTTGTATTCCAAAGCAAATGGTCAACACTCGGCCACGAATCACACTTCGTCAGCCTCGGTGTTTGCTGGTAACAACCGACCAATATAACATCTAAAAAAGTCCTATAAGATTCCGGCTAATCTTATAGGACTTTTTTATGGGCATATACGTCATACAATAGCCATACACGCGGTCTAACAGATGACGATTAATCTGCTAACTATACTCGCTACCGTCAACAGAATTATGCGTTTTAAGGCGCTATTAGTTGACGGTAGCGAGTAAGTATATGAATAGCCATAAAAGACAAACGGTCAATTTGCTCGCGCAAACTGACCGTTTTGGGGATATAGGGAAAAAGTTGGATGTACTTTTTTATTCTGCAGCAGGAGCTTCAGCAGCGGGTGCCTCAGCAGCAGGAGCAGCTTTCTTGCGTGAACGGCGTGTTGTCTTAGCTTTAGCCTCTTTCTTGTCACCTAACATAGCTTCGTTGAAGTCAACGAGCTCGATGAAGCAAG
>CAYYAA010000105.1:0-7014 GCA_964469875.1 uncultured Bacteroides sp. | reverse complement strand
CTTGCCTTGTTCGGCTTTGAATTGTTGTCCTTGAATTTCTACGATAACGTACATTAGTTATTTTGACTGTTATAAGTTAACCCGCTGAGGCGGAGGCTTTTAAATTTTTATCCTCGCTTTATCTATGCCTATTGCGGAAAATTAGCGCACAAAATTACAAATTTTTGCCGATATAAGGCTGATGTTTTCTTAGTTTAATTCCTTAAAAAGTGTTAAACTTATGCCAATGGGGATAGTCGCGTAATCAATTCGTTGCCTAATGCGGTCTTTACTTTGATGTGGTCGAGTAGGGTTGAGATGAATTGATTGCTGTGAACGTCTCCGCGTACTTGCTCGAAGTCTTGTTTTTGTTCGTCGCGAGAGCCGTCAACGCCAAATCCTGTCATTGATGAAAGGGAGAATTCTTTTTTCGCGTCTTCGATGGCGAGTTTGTCTAATCCGATAACGGCGTTTTGCCATTCGCGGACGATGTTGATGATGTCGCGTGCGGTGATTTCTTCGGGTTTGATGCCATAGATTTCTTCGATGCGGTTATAGGCCCATGTCCACTCGTAGGTGTAGTAGTTGTGGTGCATCTCGGAGAATGCTTCATTGATTGTTTTCAGGCGGTTGATTGAGCCGTTTTCGATTTTCTCAATGAGTTTTTCGATTTCGCTTTTGGGGGCAATGAGGCCTGAGATGTCCACCCATTCGCCGTCGCCAATCTCTGTGTCGGGGCGGAGGCGTGCGCGTATCTCGTCGTCGTTGTGGAATATGATGTTTTCGAGGCGTTTGATGATGGAGTTACCCATAAACTTCTGTATGCCTGTGTTGTAGAATCTGATGCCGTTGTTCAGTGATGAGTTTTTGATTTTGGCACTTTGGAAGGAGTAGGTTTCAGAGGTTTCGCCTGATACGTTCTTGAGGTTGCGCAAGATGGAGCGGCCTTTGATCATCTTTTGGATGGTGTAAGGACTGAGCAGGTTGTAGTTGATGTGGTCGAGCATATTGTGGTCTGTGCGGTGGTCGCGTTTGGGCCATTTTTGTGCATCGCGTATTGTGCCAACGCTGCGCAGGTTTACTCCCGGTACGAGGTATGTCGTGTTGCTTTGCTCGATGAGGTAGGAGAATGGCAGGTCTGATGTGTCGGCATGGTTTACGTGGCGACCCATGACGAGTGAGAATGCTCCGACACGTGCGGGCCATAATATGTATGAGTCTGAAGTGGTCTTTGCACCGCGTTCCATTGAGCCTTGGTGTATCGGACCGAGTTTGTACATGTGGTTGCTCTGGTTTGAGCCTGAGCCGGCATTCATAAATGAGAACATGCCGGCGATGAGCAGTGTTGACTTGTGGTGTGTAACTGTGAATGGACCGGCAAAGATTGCGCAGGCTTCGCCGTTTTCGCCGTGGCAGTTGCTGAAGAATAGCGAGTCTGAGGCAGAGTAGTTGTGGCAGAGTGTGCAGGCTTGACCTACAAAGCAGCGTGTCAGCATTGTGCCTTCGTCTATGTTTGAGCCGGATGATATGATGAAGTCATCGCAAATAACGCCGTGACCGATGTAGACGGGCGCGTCGATGTTGCTGTTGATGCTGCCGTTTGTCAGACGAGCTGTGCCGTTGATTTTGGCGTAGTCGCCGATGCGCACGTTTTTGATTGTGTCAACATTTGATATTGTGACGTGCTCGCCGATGCTGCCTATCGTTGATGAGTGTTTGTTTGCGTAGTAGTCTGTTATCGCTTTCATGCGATTGATTAACTCGGGACGGTGGCGATATAGTGCGAGCATATATGCTTGATGTGCAGATAGTTTGTCTGTAATTGGCACACCTCGACCACCTGTCTCGTTGAGTACGGCTACTTCGATGTTGTTGCCGAATGTTGTTAATTGGTCAACGAGTATAAGGTTTACGTTTTGGATGAATGTGTTATCGCCGATTGAGTAGTTGGCGATGTAGTTCATGATGTTCTCAATGACACAGTTGTCGCCGATTGTGACGTTGTGTAGCGCAACGTTGTTCAGTCCGGAGTGTTTTTTATAGCCACCGGGCAGGGTGAACTCTGTCTCGAAGATGCCGAGGCGGATTGTGCCTGAGAATGTTACGTTGTGGATGTGTTCTGTTTTAAAATTGTCAGCTACCTCAATAGATTGCCAATCTGCAGCTGAGCAACCTTGCGAAGTAAGTGTTGTAATTTCATCATTAGTTAGATTGCGAAAGTCTTTCATACGAGTACGAGTAAGTTAATAGAATAGAAATAGAAGGAAGCTGTTTACACAGGTGTTTATCATATCATTAACGGATAGGAGCGCCAAATATTGCCCTCCTATCCTAAAATAAGTTTATCGAAGCGTGTGTCAGATGTTTAACGTGGAAGAACTTCCACTTTGAGCGCATTGTAAGCGCGCTCGGCTTTTGCGCGAGCCTCTTCAACGGTGTCGGCTGTTGCGAGGATTACGCCCATGCGACGGTGGCCTTTGATTTCGGGTTTTCCGAAGATGCGCATTTGCACACCGGGCTCTGCTAACACTTTGTCGAGGTTTGTCATGTTTATCTTGTCAGTATCGCCTTCAACGACAATGGCTTGAGATGCTGAAGGGCCGTAGAAGCGAATTGCCGGAACTGGTAGGCCGAGCAAAGCGCGTGTGTGAAGCGCAAATTCGCTAAGGTCTTGCGAAATCATTGTCACCATGCCGGTGTCGTGTGGACGTGGAGAGACTTCGCTGAAAATAACATCATCACCTTTTACGAAGAGTTCTACACCAAAGATACCATAACCGCCGAGTGCGTCAGTCACCTTGCGGGCGATGTCTTGTGCAGCGGCGAGTGCGCCGTCTGTCATGGGTTGGGGCTGCCATGATTGACGATAGTCTCCATCGACTTGGTGGTGTCCTACCGGTTCACAGAACACAGTGCCTGATGAGCTGCGGACTGTCAGCAATGTGATTTCATAGTCAAAGTCGATAAATCCTTCGACGATAACGCGGCCTGCGCCGGCGCGACCGCCTTCTTGTGCGTTGTGCCATGCTGAGTCGATGTCTTCAGCCTTGCGAATTACAGATTGACCGTGACCTGACGAGCTCATAATAGGCTTAACAACGCAGGGTATACCTATCGCTTTGACGGCTGCTTCAAACTCTGTGCGGTCAGATGCAAATTTATATGGAGATGTGCGCACGCCCAAGGTCTCGGCAGCGAGGCGACGGATGCCTTCGCGGTTCATGGTGAGTTGTACGGCGTGAGCATTTGGTGTCACGTGATAGCCTTCTTTCTCGAGCTCAGCGAGGGTGTCGGTGGCGATGGCTTCTATTTCGGGGATGATATGGTCTGGCTTTTCTTTCTCAACGACAACGCGCATGATGTCGCCGTCAAGCATATTGAAAGCGTGCGAGCTGTGAGCCACTTGCATTGCCGGAGCGTTAACATATTTGTCGCAAGCAACGACCTCAACGCCCATGCGTTGTAGCTCTATTGCGACTTCTTTGCCTAATTCTCCACTTCCTAACAGTAGGGCTTTCTTTCCGACCGGAGTCATTAGCGAACCGATATTTACCATGATATTGAGTTATATTATGATGTGTATAGTTTTATTTGATATGATGTTTTGTTTTAATGAAGCCTTTTTCGGTGATAACATAGTCAACGGCAATGTCGTGAGGCTCTGCCGGAATGTTATTGACGAGTTGAAATCCATATCCAACGCCTATGGTTGTCGCGTGTGTCTGCTCAAGCAAGCGGTCATAGTAGCCCTTGCCACGTCCGACGCGGTTGCCGTTACAGTCAAATGCCACCCCCGGCACTACTATCATCTCAATTTTTGAGATGTCAACAGTGTCATCTCCCATCGGTTCTTCGATGTTGAACGAGCCATGTGCGAGCTGTGATTTGTCGTATGGCAAGATGTCGAGGTCGTCGCCGTTTACGCGCGGCAGATATATGTGCTTTTGAGCTTGCCATTTTTCGATAAAAGCGATTGTTGACAGCTCATCGGGTAGGGAATGGTAGAGCAGTATGTGGTCTGACAAGATAAAAGCCGCTGAGTGTTCGAGCATCTCAAACACGCGCTCAGCTGCTTGACGGCGTTGACTGTCTGTGAGCAACTTTTTTTGAGCCTTTATGCTGCGGCGTATCTCGTTCTTTTCCATTTCGTTAGTCGTTTTGCTCTCCATAAGATGTTATATGGTCAATGTTGCCTTTCTTGATTTGTTTAAGAGCCTCTTTGACACATATATCGTCTTTATTTGTAATCTCATAGTAGGCAGCCATGCCGAGAATATCTCTTGCGATGAGAGCCTTCAATTGACTTACAATTAGGTCACGTGAGATGTTAATGTAGTACCAACGTGCAGGCACGCTGTGTTGTGCTGCATAGCTGACAAATGACGCTAATAATGTGTAGTCTGACGGCATACTCTTCATCAGCTTGTCGGTGGTGTTGCAGTTGGCGAGCAAGTCGCGGTTGAGGTCGGCATACTCATAAGCAAATTTCTGCAGCAGACCTGCATTTGCAACATTTACATAGTATGATGATACACCTGAAGTGTCAGACGGCACGAATACATCCGGCATGATGCCGCCACCACCATAAACCTTGCGGCCGCGTGAGGTGACATAAGCCTCTTTGGTGTTAAACTTAACAGAGTCGGCACTGAAGACCTCGCCGCGGTTATAGCGCTCAAGAATTTCAGTCTCATAGTCGTTGATGTGACCGGGCTTGTATGTCTTTTGAATACATCTGCCTGAAGGCGTGTAGTAGCGTTGTATGGTCAATCTTAATTGACTCGAATCGGGAAGCTCTATTTGACGCTGTACCAATCCTTTACCGAATGAACGGCGACCGATAATCATACCGCGGTCGTTATCTTGGATTGCGCCTGATAGAATTTCGCTTGCGCTGGCTGTGAACTCATCAATAAGTATCACCAAGCGTGAATCGCTGAATGAGCCTGTGCCGTCGCTCAGCATCGTAGTGTTGTCGGCAAGGTTTCTGCCGCGTGTCTCGACAATCTTGCGACCAGCAGGCAGGAACTCGTTTGCGATAAGTATTGCCGGGTCCATGAAGCCACCTGTGTTGCCGCGAAGGTCAACAACGAATGTGCTTGCTCCTTTGACGCGCAGGCTATTAGCTGATTGTAGGAATTCGCCGTATGTGTTACGTGCGAACTTGCGCAGTCTGACATAGCCTACAGAGTCGTTAAGCATATAGGCAGCATCAATTGAGGTTGCGGGTATAATGTTGCGCACGATGTCAAAGGTCAAGGGCTTGCGTGAAGAACTGCGTTTTACTTTGACGCTAACCTTAGTGCCTTTGTCGCCGCGAAGCATCTTGAACACGTCTTCACTTGTTACGTCAGAGCCTGTTATGTTTTTGCCGTCAACAGCTATGATGCGGTCACCTGCGAGCATACCGACTTTTTCAGCCGGACCTCCGGAGATAACCTCCATGACGCATACTGTGTCGTTCATGATTTGGAATTGTATACCTACGCCAAAAAATGAGCTCTCTAAGTCGCGGTTTGCGTCTTCGAGTTGGTCATAGGGTATATATGCCGAGTGCGGGTCGAGGTTCTTGAGGATTTCCGGTATTGACAACTCAACGAGGCTGTCGAGGTCAACATCGTCAACATAGTCACTGCGTATGAGTGAAAATAGTGTGTTTAGCTTTTCTTGAGCCGGAGAAGTGCTGTTATGGTTACCGAGTAAATATCCTAACCAAATGCCGCACGCGAGCATGAAGGCGGCGATTAGCGGTGTCCAGTGTCTATAATTAATTTTCATGATTACTTTCGTTAATTTCATCTATGTGAACTATCTCAACTCCGGCGCGTTTCAGCAGGTCTATGCCATCGCACAAGCGATATAGTTCATGAAAGACAACGCGGCGGATGCCGGCTTGGATGATTAGCTTTGCACATTCAACACACGGCGATGCTGTGACGTAAAGCGTCGCGCCATCGCTGGAGTTGTTGCTACGCGCAACTTTGGTGATTGCATTTGCTTCGGCATGGAGAACGTAAGGTTTTGTCGTTCCGTCCTCGTCTTCGCAGACATTTTCAAATCCGGCTGGCGTGCCGTTGTAACCGTCTGATATTATCATACGGTCTTTCACTATGATAGCTCCGACTTTTCGACGGACGCAGTATGAATTTTCAGCCCATATTCGCGCCATTCTGAGATAGCGCTTGTCTAATATGGCTTCTTTTTCGTTAGATTGATTCATCGGCTTAAAATAATGCGACAAATATAGCGAATTATTTTGAATCCTCAATCTAATTCCATTAGAAAATTGTTAACCCAAATCCTAAGACGAGAATATCGTAAAGGGCTATCAATAAAGAGAGAATACCGAAAATTAACTTGCGATATTTACTCGATTTCTTCGCACCTTTAACCTCGCATAGTAGCATTATGCCATATACGATGAAAAATATGGTGTGAAGTAATTGTAGTTTAGTCATATAATAGATTTTTTCTTATGCTTTAGATTGTGCGTCCGGGGTAGGCTTCAAGTGCACGAGCCAATACGAACAGCGCACGTGTCAAGTCTTCTTTTTTAAGCACATAAGCAATGCGCACCTCGTTGCGACCTATGCCGGGCGTGGTGTAGAAGCCTGATGCCGGTGCCATGAATACTGTTTCGCCTTCATAGTTGAATTCAGACAGGCACCATGCACAGAATTTATCGCTGTCGTCAACGGGTAACTTTGCTACTGTATAGAATGCGCCCATAGGTATAGGAGAATAAACACCCGGTATCTGGTTTAAACCGTCAATCAAGCATTTGCGACGTTCAACATATTCATCATAAGTGTCGCGCAAATAGTCTTCTGGGGTGTCTATTGAGGCTTCTGCTGCAATTTGACCTATCAATGGCGGGCTGAGACGTGCTTGACAGAACTTCATCACGGTGTTGCGCAGTTGTTTGTTCTTGGTGATGAGTGTTCCGATACGAATGCCGCATTCTGAGTAACGCTTTGATACTGAGTCGATAAGTACTACATTATCCTCTATGCCTTCGAGGTGGCACGCCGAGAT
>CAYYAA010000104.1:0-7156 GCA_964469875.1 uncultured Bacteroides sp. | reverse complement strand
TGTAAATGTTAAGTTAGCATGGAATGAAGAAGGTGCTGTTACAGTAGACGGTACATTCAACAGTCAATATTATTCATTTGCACGCGACTACTTCACTAACTTAACTATTGATGCAGAGAACTCTAAGTATGTTAAGAATGACGAAGATGAGTATCTTGACCTCACAGCTTCTTTCACAAACTTCTACTATGGAACTGCTGACAAGGAAAATGTTTCTTACCGCATCTACTTCGTTAAGAACAGTGCTGACCCAATCACCACTTACTATGTTGAAATCTTAGGCGAAGACGAAAATGGTGATGAAATATATGATAACGCTAATGAAGGCTCAATCGCTCATGTCTACTCAATGAATAACGCTTACATAACTCTCAAGAACTTCCTTGACTCACCCAAAGACCTCACACTCCACTTCTTTGACGAAGCTATCGAAGGTGACGAATACGGTGAAGTCGTAGCTGATTGGACAGAAAATGAAGTTGTTGAAGGTCCGTTCTATGCATACGATGAGACTTACGAATCATTGACTTTTGTTGAAGCAGGTTGGTACATAGACAACGGCTCGGTTTGCGCTTACGTTGACTTCTATCTTGGTGATAAGCTCGTAGACCTCTACTTCTATCCTTCAAGCTCACTCATGTTCGATGAACCGACAGGCGTATCAAGCATCGTAGTTAACGAAAATGCTCCGGTTGAATACTTCAACTTGCAAGGTGTTCGCGTTAACAATCCCGAAAACGGCATTTACATCCGCCGTCAAGGTCAAAAAGTACAGAAGGTCGTAGTTAAATAAGATTTCTTACTTCGTTAAAAAGCACCGCCCGCTCGGGTGGTGCTTTTTTTCGTGTTTATACTTTACAATCCGGCGCGCGCAACTGCGCTGACATCACTCCGGATAAATCATCTTGTGACTGATGCCGCCGTCAATGGTGATATTTTCGCCATTGATAAAATCATTGTCAGGCATACACAGCCACAGGCACATACGCGCTATATCTTCAGGTTTTCCCACTCTCTGCGAGGGGTGAAACACGTGGTCTATCTCTCGCAATGAAGCGTAGTCTTTACACTCTATCCATCCCGGTGAAATGCAATTGACAGTAACGCCATACTTAGCCATTGACATCATCAATGAGTGAGTGAGACTGCGTATGCCGCCCTTTGATGCGCTGTAAGCCTCAGTTCCAGTCTCGCTCATGGCGGCACGTGTCGAAGCAATATTTATAATGCGTCCGTAACTGCGCTCACTGAGACTCTCATGATAAAGAGCCATGCGGCGCGATGTCACTACCACGGGACGCAAATTCGTAGCTATTACATTGTCAAATTCTTCGAGGCTAAGTTCGGTCAAAGGTTTAAATTCGCTGACACCCACATTATTGACTATAATATCAATGCCGCCCCACGCATCAATTACGCGCTGCAAAGCAGCATCCAAAGCCTCGACATTACGCACATCAACGGGATGAAACTGTGAGCCGGTCTCTTGTGCCGTCTTTGTGCCGCGACTGCGGTCGATGTCGCAGAATGCCACCCGACAACCGCTATCACAGAATAACTTGACTATTGCTCGACCAATGCCTGACGCTCCACCGGTGACAAACACGCGGCGTGCCGGGAATTTCACTGTGAGTTCTCCCGGGCGCTGTCCGCTCGGACTGAGTTTATGTCGTTTGATGACAGAGCCTTGTCGATGCTCCTCCATCTTCTTTTCCAAATAATTATCTGCCATATTCTACTGATTTATGCTGACAAAAATAGCAATAATTTGTCAAACGAGCGTTCTTTGTCGCGCCAAGATACAATAATTTGCCGCTATTCGCGTTTTTAGATTAATGAAAATCGCGAAAATCATTATACTTACACTCGTGGCAATCGTCACATCCGTCAGCTCGGTTGCCGCCAAGGACTTCAACGACAAAGTCCTTAACCGCCCTTATGCCGACTTGCGCAAATGGCACTTGGGCTTCTCTATCGGTCTGCACACGTCAGATCTCCTGCTGACTCACAACGGCTATGTCAGCGAGGACGGCGCAGAGTGGCGCGTTGAACAGCCTGATTATCAGCCGGGATTTTGTGTCAATGGTCTTATTGATTTCCGCCTAAACAATTACTTCTCTTTGCGTCTGTCGCCGGGTCTCTACTTCGGTAGCCGTGACCTCAAGATGCTCGACATCACCACCGGCGACACCCAACGCCAAAATATCAAATCGACTTATGTCGTGATGCCCGTGGACTTGAAATTTGCAGCCATGCGCTATCGCAATTCTCGTCCTTATGTTGTCACAGGCTTGATGCCTGCCTTTGATGTGGCAAAAAAACGCAACGATATACTCAAGCTCAAAACGTCAGACTGCTATGCCACTGTGGGCTTTGGTTGTGACTTTTACCTGCCATACTTCAAGCTCATTCCGGAGCTGAAATTTTGCTTCGGTCTCTCTGACCTCTTTGTTAAAGACCGCTCTGACTTGGCTGAGGAGCCTGCAAAGCTCAACATCTCTAACTCTATCGCCAAGGCGACATCCAAGATGATTATCTTAACATTCTATTTTGAATAAAACCATGCGCACACGTTCTATTAGATTGATAGCAGCACTGCTGATGACATTGACCGCCTCACTGACGGTCAACGCCCAGACTGATGCGCAGTTTTCGCAATATTACGAAGTGCCGACATTCTATAACCCTGCCGCAATAGGCTCGTCAGACTACATCCGCGTACGCGGCGGCGCACGTCTGCAATGGGTTGGCATCGACAACGCCCCACGCACATTCTTGGCTACGGCAGATATGCCTTTCAAATTTCTAAACAAACGCTTCGGTGTCGGTGTTGTCGTTGACCAAGAGAGCGCAGGTCTATACAAATCGCTCAACTTAGGCGCTCAAATCGGTTATAAGTTCAAAAAATTCGGCGGCGAATTTACGGTAGCAGCTCAGATTGGCATGTATGACCAATCATTTAAAGGCTCTGAGGTCTACCTTCCCGACGAAGACGACTATCACCAAAGCACCGACGACGGCATTCCAATGCAAGATATTCACGGCACAGCCCTCGACCTCGGACTCGGTCTGTGGTATGTTCACAAAAAATTTTGGACCGGTGTCTCGCTCACCCATGCCAACTCGCCGACAGTGACAATGAATGTCGAGACCGCAAGCGGCGGCTCAGAGACTTCATCTGAACAAAAATATCAGTTTCAAGCTAATCGCACGCTTTATTTTATGGCAGGAAGCAATATTCCGCTTAATAATACGTTATTTGAAGTAGTTCCCTCTCTTTTAGTCAAGAGTGATATGACTTTTTGGAGCGGCGAAATTAACGCAAGAGTGCGCTATAACAAGATGTTCTCAGGCGGCATCGGTTATCGCTGGGATGACGCTATCATCATCAGCCTTGCCGCCGAAATTAAGGACTTCTACATCGGCTACAGTTATGACTACGCCACATCTGCTATTCGCAACGCTTCAAGCGGAAGCCATGAAATTTTTGCCGGATATCGCTTCAAACTCGATTTCTCTGATAAGAATAAGAACAAACAAAAAAGTATTCGCATAATGTAACAACACGTGCCGCCGTCTTCGGCAAGGCGCGAATGACATACATAAGATTATGATTAAAACTAAAACAGTCAGCAATATAGCCATCACTTTCGCGACTATCGCCGCGCTAAGTTCCTGTGCTGCAGGTTCGCAGAACTCTGCCGGTGGCGAAGTTACAGGCGTTTCAGGTACTTCGTGGGCTGAGCCTACTCCTTACGGCATGGTTCTCATTGACCGTGGCTCTATGGAAGTCGGCGTTCAACACAACGACAGCCTCTGGAATCTCGCCGCTGATGCCCGTGGCATCTCGGTTGACGGGTTTTGGATGGACGAAACCGAAATAACCAACAGCAAATATAAGCAGTTCGTTTTTTGGGTGCGCGATTCTATTATCCGTGAACGTCTCGCAGACCCCGCTTTCGGAGGTAACGAGGACTTCAAAATCGAGGAAGACAAAGACGGTAACCCCGTCACTCCACACCTCAACTGGAACAAGGCTATTCCGTGGCGCAACCCTAACGAGGATGAGCAACGCGCTATCGAGAGCGTTTATCGCACCAACCCTATTACCGGTGCACGCGAGCTCGACGCCTCTCAGCTCAATTATCGCTATGAGGTCTACAACCACACCGAGGCTGCAAAGCGCAAAAACCGTCTCGACCCACGACGTCGCGAATACAACACCGACCGCCCTATCCCGACAACTCAGCCCGTTATCTCTAAGGACACGGCTTATGTCAACGAAGACGGCGAGATTATCCGCGAAACAATCTCTCGCGCTCTCTCAGGCGAATACGACTTTGTTAATACCTATATCGTCAACGTCTATCCCGACACTACTGCTTGGATTAACGACTTTGAAAATTCATATAACGAGCCTTATGTGCGCATGTACTTCTCTCACGGCGGCTACAGCGAATACCCCGTTGTAGGTGTTAGCTGGGAGCAAGCAACAGCCTTCGCAAACTGGCGTACAGACTACTTGCGCCGCGCCCTCGGCAAGGAAGGCATCTATGTCGAGCCTTACCGTCTGCCGACTGAAGCAGAATGGGAATACGCAGCCCGTGCCGGCGTTAACGACAATATGTATCCGTGGGACGGCGACCTGACAATGAGCGACGACCGCGGTTGCTTCTACGCAAACTTCAAGCCTAACGAAGGTAACTTTGTCAAGGACGGTCACCTCATCACTTCGCGTGTGGGCACGTATTCGCCCAACGACTTCGGCCTTTATGACATGGCAGGTAACGTCAGCGAATGGACATCTACCGCTTACACCGAGAGCGTCAGTCGCTTGACCAATGACCTTAACCCCGAATACAGATACGATGCCGCGCAAGAAGACCCCTACAAGATGAAGCGCAAAATCGTCCGCGGCGGCTCTTGGAAAGATGTCGCTCACAACGTCCGCTCTGACCTCCGCATGTGGGAATATCAGAACGAGCAACGCTCTTACATCGGCTTCCGCTGCGTCCGCACACAAATCGGCTTTGCTAAAGGCACTAAACAAAAACGTAACAAATAATAACTCTCTCTGCATAAATCAGACTCCAAAGCTATGGGAAAAGTCCAAAGATATAAACGCGGCATTGCCGGGTTCATCAACAGCGAAAAAGGTCAACGCTTCTTTAACTTCGCTTACTCTATAGGCGCTGCAATCGTTATCTGGGGTGCATTGTTCAAAATCTTGCACTTGCCGGGTGGCAATACCCTCTTGTCAGTAGGTATGGGCACCGAGGTCATGATGTTCGTCTTGACTGCCTTTGACCGCCCTCCTCGCGAATACCGCTGGGAGAAAGTCTACCCCGCACTCGACGGCGCAGATGATGATGACGATGATGAAACCGTGACAGATGAAGAAGCTGCCGAAGCTGCCGGAAACACCGGCGTACAAGGTGGCGGCACTATCATCATCAACGGCGGCGGCAACGTGGCATATCCCACTGTTTCTGCCAACGACGCACGACGCGCTGCCGGCATCCCCGCAGACATCCCGCTGTCTGAAGCCGACACAAACGCCCTGTCAGACAGCATCGCCAAGATGTCAGCCGCTGCCAACCAACTCTCGCAAATGGCTGAACTCACAACGGCTACTCAGCAATACCTCGACCAAATCGCCGGTATCGCTGCCGAAATGCAACACCTTCAGTCAACCACTCGCTCTCTCAACAACGTCAGCGAAATCTTACTGCAAAGTTTCGACACTATCTCTCGCAACTCCGAAGCTATCAACAACAGCTCTCGCGGATATGTTGAACAGATGCAAGCTCTCGACCGCAATGTCAGCGGATTGAATACTATCTATGAAATCCAGCTCAAGAGCGTTTCATCTCAACTCGACTCTATTGACCGCGTGAACCGTGGCATCAAAGACATCCGTGATATGTACGAAAAGAGTGCCGCTCAGAGCGCCCACTACTGCGAAGAGACTGAGCGCATGGCTCGATATATGCAACAGCTCAACAGTGTCTATGAGAAGATGATTACAGCGATGACAATCAACATGTATCGCCCGATGATGAATCCCGACGGCACTATGCCCGCTGCTAACCCCACTCAACAACAACGTCCCGAAAACCTCTAAAACCGTAGTTTAAACAATGGGTTCAAACAATACAAGGCTGTCACCGCGCCAAAAGATGATTAACTTGATGTATATCGTCTTGACGGCTATGCTCGCACTCAACGTGTCGAGCGATGTCCTTGACGGCTTCACTCAAGTTCACGACGGTCTTAGTCGTTCTAACCACGCCGTCGAGCAACGCAACGAGGCGCTCTTCAGACAGCTCGAAGCATTTGCTCAACAAAACCCGGACAAAGGTCAAGCGTGGTATGCGAAAGCTCAAGAGGTGCGCCGCAGAACAGCAGAAATCAGTCACCTCGTTGACTCTCTCAAACTCGCTATTGTCAAACAAGCCGACGGCCCTGATGGCGACCCTAACGACATCGAGAGTCGCGACGACCTCGAAGCCGCTGCCGTCGTAATGCTCGCACCCGTCAACAATCAAGGCAAGAAATTGCGCTTACGAGTTGACGATTACCGCAACTACATCCGTCAGCTTATGGTGGACTCTGCCGCTCGTCTCAGCATCGACCGCGCACTCTCTACCGAGCCTATCAAGCGCAAAGGCACGCTCATCCCTCAGACATGGGAGGAAGCTAAATTTGACCAACAACCTGTCGTTGCCGCTGTCACTCTCTTGACTAAGTTGCAAAACGATATCCTATATGCCGAGGGCGAAGCTCTCTCGACACTCATCAACCAAGTTGACGCAGGTGATGTTCGCGTGAACGAATTGACGGCTTACGTTATGCCGCAATCACGTCTCGTCATGCGTGGCGGCAAATACTCAGCAAACATTGTGCTCGCAGCCGTTGACACCACGGCACGTCCTACCGTCTATGTCGGTGGCCACAAGCTCGGCAACGACCGTGGACTTTATGAAGTCAGCACCGGCACAACAGGCACATTCACCTACAACGGCTACCTCGAAGTCACTCACGGCGATGGCACATCAACACGCCACGACTTCTCATCATCATACACCGTCATCGAGCCAATGGCAACCGTCTCTGCTACGATGATGAATGTCCTCTATGCCGGCATCGACAACCC
>CAYYAA010000103.1:0-7195 GCA_964469875.1 uncultured Bacteroides sp. | reverse complement strand
ATAATCCTAAATGATAACCTTGAATCTTAGACCTAATAATTATTTACACTGCAAAATTACAACCGATAGCAAGCCTATCCTATCAAATTGAGATGTAATATAAATAAATTAATACTTTGTAAATTAATAAGTAATTAATATACAAAGCATTATAAAATTTCGGATTTTGCAAAAATATAAGTTTTTATCTAATGTTTTATGCCTATTTTTTTGATACAATCTTCAAAATTATCGCGATTCATCGCCCTACTTTTGGCTTTATTGCGATAGGTGTAAATGGTGTTGATAGACAGTCCGAGGAACTTGTTTAGCTTGGCAGGCTCGTCGATGCCGAGGCGCATGAAAGCGAGTATTCGTTGCTCGGCGGTGAGTTGTACGCCTTCGGTGAGCTCAATGCGTTTGTCGGGTTGAAAGAGGTCGTTGACTTGGGCTTTGAAGTAGGGAAATATCTTATAGAATATCTCGTCAAATGCCGTTGTGAAGTGGTCTATGCGGTCTGATTGTGGTTTACCCGCTTCAATAGATTTGTATAAGTCTTGTACTTGTCCGGTCTTAATCTTGCGACCTGTGAGCCGCACAAAGTCATCGTTGCTTTCTATCATCAGTTCGCAGAGAGAGAGCAATTGTTTTATGACCGTTTCTTGAGCCTCGTTGTTTGTGCGGTAATTATCTAATGTGTTGTCAATGAGTTTGTTCCTGTTTTGTTGCCTGTAATAAGCTATCGCTAAGATAATTAACATGGCTATGAGCAGAATTGCGATGCTAAAAAATATGATGTGGTGACGCTTGTGGCTTTGCTGACTCTCATCGAATAGATTGTCCATAGCGACTAATAGGTCCATGTCTTCTGCGATATTTGAATCTGTGTCGCGCGTGGCGGCAGAGTACATTATATAAGCCTTAGCGCGTTGATAATCATTGCGTTTTAATAGTATTCGCCCAGCCTTTGCCAATGCCGATGAGTGCTCTATGTTATTTGTGACATCGCCTAATGCTGATAAGCAAAGGTAATAAAGCTGCTCGTCCTCTTTGCTTGCGTATTTGGCGTAGTAATCTGCTATGCAGCGAGATATGTAACTAAATCTCAAATCAGACGGCGTGAGTTGTTCTAAAGCGTCTGACCAAGCTGCCACAGCTATTGCATCAGCTCCGATGGCATGGTTGTGGTGAGCCGAGCGCAAGAGGGCGTTCACCTCGTCTGTGTCAAGCGAGTCGGTCGGCATATCTCGCACGTAATCAAAACGATAGCTTTGTGTGGGCGTTGACTTTTTAGCCGAGATTTCGGTGTCAAGTGCCTGCAATGCCTCATAAAGGTCTTGCGGATATGCGTGTACTATGATTGTAGCAGAGAATGCAAATATATATATGAGTAGTCGTTTCATCGGATGGCATTTTGTCGCAAAGGTAGCTAAGAATTAGTAATTTGGCAATAAAAATCGGCTTATTTAGTAATGAAGGCTCTGTTAGATAAATATTCGCATTAATGGGACAAATTTCGGTGTAAATTTTTTTGAATTATAAAATATTAATTGTAATTTTGGCGCGAAGATTAAATTTAACCTAAATTCTATACTGAAAATGAGACTATTCATGTCTGTTGTCACGGCTTTAGCTGCTTGTGGCACACTTTTAGCCCAAGATATCGCACCGACGGTAAATCTTGCGGTAGAGGCGCGTGTCGATTATCAACGCCAATATCTTGACGGCGATGTAGACGACTCAGGCTCCGGCTTTAAAGGTCGCTACCTCAATGTGTTGTTGAATGGTGATATTAATGACAAATTTTCTTACAGCTATCGTCAGCGTCTAAACAAGACAAGTTCAGATCAAACATTCTTTGATGCAACCGATTGGATTTATGTTAATTATAAGCCAACTGACCGTTGGACCTTGTCAACCGGTAAGCAAGTCGTTGCAATTGGCGGCTATGAATATGATAAAGCGCCGATTGACATCTATCGTGCTTCGGAATTCTGGAATAATGTGCCATGCTATCAGATGGGCGTGAGTGCGGCTTATAATCTTAAGAATGGCAAAGATCAAGTGCTGTTCCAAGTGTGCGAGAGCCCGTTCCATACTGATTATAATTCAAATATGTATGCCTATAACCTTGAATGGTATGGCAATCATGGCTGGTTTAACTCCATCTATTCTGCAAATATTCTCGAAACATCTAAGAATAAATATATCAGCTATATAGCACTTGGTAACCAGTTCACATCGGGTCCGGCTACGCTTCAACTTGACTTGATGAACCGTGCTGCTTCACATCAAACTTACTTCCTCAAAGACTGCTCGGTGATGGCTGAGTTGTCATGCCAAGTGTCTGAGCCATTAAAAGTCTTTGTAAAAGGCACTTATGATGTCAATCGCACCAACACGTCTCGCGACTGCCTTGTCCTGTCAGGAACTGAAATGAAAATGGCGGGCATCGGTGCTGAGTATCATGCGCTTAAAGCTACAAAGCAGGATATTCGCATTCATGCGTACTATTTCTATTCATGGGGCGTAAACTCTAATCCTGAAGGCACATTGCTTAACAAGATGTCATTGGTTGACGTCGGTGTTAAATGGCGTGTCAACTTCCTAACTGCCAAGAAGAAATAATAGTATCAAAACCTTATAAATCTGATGAAAAAATTTTTACAAACGATAGGCAAGTATATACCGACCGGCATACCTTGCTTAGTCATTGTCTTTGCTCTCTTTTCCTATATAGGCTCGGTAATGGGTGTGTCGCAAATGCTTAACACTATTATGCGCACAGGTCATGACCTATTGCTGAACACAGTGTTCTATCTTATGGCGATATGCGTTATCACCGGTGCAATCGGCAAACTATTCGTTGAGTTTGGCGTCGTCAGCCTACTCGAAAAACTCTTGCGCCCGTTGATGAAGCCGCTGTTCAATCTCCCCGGTGTGGCATCGCTTGGTGGTGTGATGACTTTCTTGTCTGATAACCCTGCAATCATCGCGTTGTCTCACGATAAGCGTTTTTGTAGCTACTTCAAGAAATATCAGTATATCTCACTCACCAACTTTGGTACTGCGTTTGGTATGGGTCTCCTCGTTATTGTCTTTATGGCAGGTCAAGGCTACTTTGTAGAGCCGATGATTGGCTTGGTTGGCGCATTCTGCGGATGTATCGTCTCAACTCGCTTTATGCAATATTTTGTTGTGAAATCCTATCCGAACTATGCCACGGAAAACGCCATTGAGGGAGACTTCGAGCATGACGAAGAACGCGACAAGCCCGAAGAGAAATCTCTCTTCCTGCGCATCCTCAACTCACTGCTTGACGGTGGCCGCACGGGTGTTGATGTCGGTATTGCTATTATCCCCGGTGTGATTATTATCTCAACATTGGTGATGATTCTTACCTTTGGAGCATCACCCGAAGGCTATACCGGCGCAGCTTATGAGGGCGTTGAGCTCCTGCCGTGGCTTGCAAGCAAGATTAGCATTGTATTTGAATGGCTGTTCGGCTTCCATGACCCACACCTTATTGCCTTCCCGATTACAGCCCTCGGAGCTGTGGGTGCAGCGTTGAGCCTTGTCCCCAACTTTATTTCTCAAGGATGGATTGATGGTAATGCTATTGCTGTTTTTACAGCTATCGGCATGTGCTGGAGTGGTTATCTCAGCACACACACTGCAATGCTTGACTCAATGGGCTATCGCGAGTTGACCTCTAAAGCTATCATCTCGCACACCATAGGAGGTATCTGTGCCGCTATCGTAGCACACTGGATTTACTTCGCTTACACTTTACTCTAATTGTACTAATATTGGATAGAATAAGCACTTCTCGCATCGGGGAGTGCTTATTTTTTGCGAATGATAGTCATGCCATCGCGCAAGGGCAGAATGACCTTCTCAACCGTTGGGTCAGCGGCAACATGGTCGTTAAATGCCATAATGCCGATGGTCTGAGCATCGCGGCTATCAGGCATTTGAGTCACCTTGCTGTCCCATAGCGTGTTGTCGGCGATAATATAGCCGCCATGATTGACGCGTGGAAGTATCTGTTTGTAGTAGTCAAGATAATTGCGCTTGTTGGCATCAATAAAGACCAAATCCCACTGCTCATCTATCGTGGGCACGACCTCAAGCGCATCTCCAATGTGCAGGTGCATGCGCTCGCCCCACGGTGACGAGTCAAAGAGGTCGCGCAACTCGTCACCGTGCTCGTCATCAATCTCGACAGTGTGAAATTGTGCATCTTCTGCCATTCCCTCGGCAAAGCATAGCGCAGAGTAGCCGGTGAACGCACCGAGCTCGAGAATGCGTTTAGGCTGTATCATGCGTGTCAACATTGTAAGAATACGCCCCTGCACATGTCCTGAGCACATGCGCGGATAGAGGTGGGTGAGGTGAGTGCGGCGATAGAGCTGTCGCAACATGGGCGGTTCGGCATCAATGTGTGATGCGATGTAGTCGTCAAGATTATTGTCCATAGGTTGTAGTAAGTAGCCACATTGAGCCGTCGCTCAGCAGCATTAATATGATGAGAATCCACGTCAACTCGCGTCGTTCTGCATAGCACATACGCGCACAGAGAGCCGAGATGATGATATATGCTGGGTAAAACCATGCCAATGTGCGCGCCGGACTATCACTCGGCGTTGAGCTGAGCATAATAGGGAAGGCAAGCAAGGGCAGCATGGCGATGATGATAATCGCTGTGACCCATATCGGCATCTTGGGTTTCATTTCTTCTTTTTATTTTCAAGATAGGCGGCAACGGTGAGGTCTATGCCACGTTCAAGACTATACTGTGGGTTAAATCCGAAGTCGGCTTTGGCGTCGCTGATGTCGCATGACCAGTTGCGTTGACGCATGATTTTAAACTTGTCGCGGTTAAGCGTGGAGGGCTTCATTGTAATCACACCCCATTTCTCGGCAATGACCGAAGCGATATAAACAATCCACATCGGCAGTTTGACAGGGATGACAAATGACTTGTGCAGACGGCGTGCCACAATCTGACGGAACTCGCGCTGTGTGTAGCTGCGGTCTTCGCTGATGATATATTTCTTGTGCAACACACCGCTGTCAAGGGCAGCGAACATTGCATCTACGAGGTCATTGACATATATAAACGTCAGCATCTGCTTCTTATAGCCCACGCCGAAGTCAAAATGCGCGTCAATTGACTCTATCATCATCAGATAGTCCTTTTCGTGAGGACCATAGACACCGGTCGGGCGGAAGATAATCCACGGCAGCTCGGGCTGTGTCTCGATGAATGTTTCGGCTTTGATTTTAGAAAGGCCATAGCGCGTATTGGGGTGGGGAATGGTGCGAGATGTCAGAGGCGTGTAGTCCTTCTCGTCACCGGGGCCGAGGGCGCTGAGTGAGCTCATGTAGAGAAAACGCTCCGGCAACATCTGTTCGCGGATTAAGACGTAAATAAAGCGACGCACATACTCATAGTTTATGCGATTGAAGTCAAGAAAGTTAGTGCATTTAGTAGCACCGAGATTCCAGATGATATAATCCCACTTACCCGCGTCAGGGCGTGCTGCGATTAGTGCATTGGCAATATTTTGTTCGTTGTCATAGTCGAGAGTGACAAAGTTGAGCTCGGGTGAAGTCAGATAACGGCGTGAGGTAGATTCGCGCACTCCTACCCAGGTCTTAAAACCACGCCTAACAGCCTCCTCAGCGATGAAACCGCCGATAAAGCCACCTGCTCCGATTACTAAAACTGTCTTATCCATAGTGAATTATAACATCTTATTGATAATGGCTTTATTGTAAGCCGCCATCGTCAGGCGCGCAAACTCAGCCATATTAAATTTCTTGATATGACGCGCACCGAGCTCTGTCAGCTTGCGTCTCAGATAGTCATCGTCGATAAGGCGCTGAGCGTTGGCAACGTAGCCATCAAGGTCATCAGGGTTAACATATAGCGCGCCTTCGCCTCCGGCTTCTTCAAGGCATGAGCCGGAGGTGGCGATGACCGGAGTGCCGACCGTGAGAGATTCTATGATTGGAATACCAAACCCTTCATAACGTGACGTATAGCTCGAAAAAATCGCCTCATGATAAAGCGCCGGCAGGTCGCTGAACGGCACACCTTGAAGCCACAGCACGCGGTCATCCAATCTGAGACGTGCAATCTCGCGCTTAACTTCCTCGGCATATTCGCCGGACATATCGCTGACGATGACCATGCTTACCTCGCGAGGTAGACGTGCCAAAGCTCGCACTGCGAGGAGCTGGTTCTTGCGGCGGCGCACCGTGCCGACTGAGATAAAGTATTGTTGCGGCAACTTATAACGCTCCCTCACTGCTTGACGCTGCGCTAACTCAACTTTCATGGAGAAAATAGGGTCGCAGCCTTGGTAGATGACATCTATTTTTGCCGGGTCAACTTGAAAATCATTAACAATATCGCGCTTGGTGCACTCGCTGATAGCGATTATGCGCGTGGCGATTTTGGCAGACTTGCCATATTTGAAGTCATAAAGACGACGGTCAATAGCATTATAATCCTCGGGAACACGGCGATAAATGAGGTCATGGACTGTCAGCACCGTGGGTATCTCTGTGCGCCCTATGGTCAGTGGCAGCTCATTGCTCAGCCCGTGATAAACAGCAACGCCATCCTCACGAAGCTGTAACGGCATATCAAGAGTGCGCCAAAACGCGCCAAAAGTCCTGCCGACAGTGTTGTTAGGCGTAACTACGCTGACATTACCGCGAGCGAGCAGCGGCGACAGACGATCATTGTCGCGCAAGCGTGGAGAGTACAGACGATATTGGTTGTTTGGATAAGCAACAGACAACATATCAATTACATAACGGCTATAGTTGCCGAGTCCGGTCATGTTGCATACGGCGCGTTTGCCGTCATATCCTATAATCATTCCTTGTTCCATACTTCAAAGTTAATAATTAACCCCGAAACAGCGAAATATTTTTATCGGAACTTGTCAGAGCATGTGTTAAAGCCGTAAAAATCAGGCCAAAATCATCTCTGTCCCGCCCAAAAATATTTTGGAATATTCGACCATAAATATTACATTTGCAAAATATTAACGCACTCTCTTTATCAAATAGCAATGAATAACAAGCCATATTATCCTATCGGAATACAAGACTTTGAAAAAATACGCGAGCAAAACGCTGTATATGTAGATAAGACTGACCTTATTTATAAACTTGCAAAAGAGTCTTCTTTTGTATT
>CAYYAA010000102.1:0-7229 GCA_964469875.1 uncultured Bacteroides sp. | reverse complement strand
TTATGCCTATCGGTGAACAAAAACGCCGGCGCTCGGTTATTCATTGAAAACTCAATTACTAATCCTATAAATTCAACTAATGCTATGCATCTAACTCCAAAAGAAGTCGAAAAACTACAGCTATTGACTTTGGGTATGATTGCCGAGCGGCGAAAAAATGCCGGACTTAAATTGAATTATCCTGAAGCTGTCGCCTATATCACATCATCAGCCTTAGAAGGCGCACGTGCCGGCAAGACTGTCGAAGCCGTGATGCACGATGCTGCTGCGCTTTTGTCACGTAAGGACGTGATGGACGGCGTTGCCGATATGATAACACTGCTTCAGGTCGAAGCCGTTTTCACTGACGGCTCACGTCTCGTATCTATACACCATCCTATCAAGTAATTATCTATGAACCAACTACAACAACCGACCGCCGTCTCCACTCTCTATCCCGACAATCCGGGCTTTGTGCCGCAGAGCCCGGTCATAGTCGGCGGCGTTATCACCGCGGGTGATGATCTTTGCTATAATCATAATCGCAGGAGTGTCACTCTGAAGGTGCGCAACACCGGCGACCGTCCTATTCAGATAGGTTCACACTTCCATTTCTTTGAGGTAAATCGCTACATGGAGTTTGACCGCTCACTCGCTTTTGGTATGCACCTCAACATCCCGGCAACAACAGCCGTGAGATTTGAGCCGGGCGAGGAGAAAGAAGTGGAACTCGTGACCTTTGGCGGCAAGCAGCGCATCTTGGGCTTTAACGGTCTGACCGAGGGCTATGCCGGACTTGAGGACAAGCCGGAGTATCTGCCGGTCAGATGTCGCGCCGCGCGACGTGCCAAAAAATTAGGATTTAAAACCGTCAACTCAGACGACCAAAAAACATCAAAATAGTTGACCAATGGCAAAGATTTCTCGACAACAATACAACAATCTCTATGGCCCGACAGTGGGCGATAAGATAAGATTGGGCGACACAGATTTATATATCGAAATTGAACGCGACCTGCGCGTCCTCGGCGATGAGGTGGTCTATGGCGGCGGCAAGACGCTGCGTGACGGCATGGGCACGGCAAACACTATCACCTCTAACGGCGGCTCGCTCGACCTTGTGATTACAAATGTCACAGTCCTCGACCCTTTGCTCGGTGTGGTCAAGGCTGACGTGGGGATAAAAGACGGTAAAATTGCCGGTATCGGCAAGGCTGGAAATCCTAACGTCATGGATGGCGTCACGCCTACACTCTGCACCGGCCCGTCAACCGATGCCATCTCCGGCGAGCATCTCATCCTCACTGCGGCCGGCATTGACGGTCACGTCCACTTCATCGCTCCGCAGCAAGCATATAGCTGTCTGAGCAATGGCATAACAACGCTCATTGGCGGTGGCATAGGTCCGACTGACGGCACCAACGGCACGACAATTACCTCCGGCAAGTGGAATTTGGAGCAGATGCTTCAAGCCGCCGAGGGGCTACCTATCAACATGGGCTTTCTCGCCAAAGGCAATTCGTCTGTTCGCTCAACGCTTGACGAGCAGATTGAGGCGGGCGCTATGGGCTTTAAGATACATGAAGATTGGGGCTCAACGCCTGCCGCGATACGCGCTTGCATGGCTTCGGCTGATGCCTATGACGTGCAAGTTGCAATACACACCGACACGCTCAACGAGGGCGGCTATGTCGAGGACACAATTGCCGCAATTGACGGGCGCACTATCCACACCTATCACACGGAGGGCGCGGGCGGCGGCCATGCCCCCGATTTGCTAAAAGTGGCGTCGATGATGAACGTGCTGCCATCGTCAACAAATCCGACCTTGCCTTTTGGCATAAATTCGCAAGCTGAATTGTTTGACATGATTATGGTGTGTCACAATCTCAATCCGCTGATACCGTCAGATGTGGCATTTGCCGAGAGTCGTGTGCGACCTGAGACACAAGCCGCTGAGAATGTGCTGCATGACTTAGGAGTGATTTCTATGGTGTCAAGCGATTCGCAGGCAATGGGCAGGGTAGGTGAGTCGTTTATGCGCACGTTCCAAATGGCATCTTATATGAAGCAAGTGCGCGGCAAATTGCATGAAGACGCTGACGGTAATGACAACTTCAGAGTGCTACGCTACCTCGCTAAGATTACGCTCAATCCTGCTGTTACCTATGGCATTAGCGACATATTAGGCTCAGTCAGCGTGGGCAAAATGGCAGACTTAGTGCTATGGGAGCCGGCATTCTTTGGCGCTAAACCCAAGATGGTCATCAAAGGCGGCTTAATCAATTGGGCGAATATGGGCGACCCTAATGCGTCACTGCCAACACCGCAGCCATGTCTGATGCGTCAGATGTTTGGCGCTTACGGCAAGGAGATAGCGCGAACTTGTGTGTCATTCGTCTCGCGTACCGCCTACGATTATGGCATAAAACAGCGCTTAGGACTTGACCGTATCGTTTACCCTGTCAGCCGTTGTCGTCAACTCAGCAAGTCTGATATGGTGCGAAATGCCTCAACGCCGACGATAGATGTCAATCCCGAGACATTTGAAGTGTTTGTTAATGGTGAACACGCTTATGTGCCGCCATCGCCAAAACTATCATTATCACAACTTTATTGGTTTAGTTAAGTGTGTTATAATCACGAGAAGCTGTTTTGTGATTGTTGTCGCAAAACAGCTTCTTTAACCTAAACTTTATGAGAATACTAACAGAAATCATTGGCAATATCAACCACTCGGAGTGGCGCAGCAGGTTGAGCGGCATGGATATTGAGAGCATTTACCTCAATCAGTGGACAGCTCAAAAAAGTCGCTTTATAGCGAAAAGCAGTCTCGGCAATGAGTTCGCTGTTGCCCTTAAACGCAATAGCCATATCTCTGACGGCGATATTATCTACTATTCACCGGAGAGCAACAAGGTAATAGTCTTGCGCCTTGACTTAAATCCGGTCATGGTCATTAACCTCAAGCAACTTGATTCGGCAAACCATGAGACTATAATGCGCTTGTGCATAGAGTTAGGTCACGCCTTGGGCAATCAGCATTGGCCTGCATTGGTCAAGGGAAACAAGGTTTTTGTGCCACTAACAGTTGACCGTAAAGTCATGTTGAGCGTAATGGAGACGCATCACTTTGCGGGCATAAGCTACGAGTTCCAGACCGGACGTGATGTGATACCATATCTCGCGCCGCATGAGCTGCGTCGTCTCTTTGGCGCAGCATTTCAAACACATTCTCATTAACTATGAAGCAAATATTACATCTGCTGCAAATGTCAGACACGGCTTTCCCGGTTGGCGCGTTCTCGTTCTCATCAGGCTTGGAATCGGCAGCGTCAGCGGGCGTTGTGTGCAATGCCGAAAGTCTGCGTGCCTATGTTGAGACCATGCTTCGCCAATCGGCAACGACAGATTCTGTCGCAGGACTGACAGCATATCGAGCAGCAAAAAGCAACAGCTATAGCGGTGTGCTCGATGCTGATAATGCTTTGTTGACTTGTAAGCTCAACGATGAAGCGCGCATCATGCAGCAACGTATGGGCAAGAAGCTGACTGAACTCGCTATGCAACTGTTCCCTAATGACCTCTTGGCTCTTTTCTTGGATGATATAGAGCGCGGCGCAGCCCCCGGCACCTACGCCGCTGCGCAAGGTCTATGCTTCGCGATATCAGGCCTGACTCAGCGGCAACTGTTTGCATCACAGCAATATGGCGTGGCAAGCATGATTGTCGGTGCGGCTTTGAGATGCTGCCGTGTCTCTCACTATGAAACGCAGCGCATACTCTATGACCTTGCAGCGTCAACTGATAGCCTATATTTAAGCATAAAAGACTTGACCATTAATGATATGTACAGCTTTATGCCGCAAGCAGACATTTTTGCGTCATTGCATGAGAAAGGAAAAATAAGAATGTTTATGAATTAAAATTATGAGTATCTGTAGAATAGGCATCGGTGGCCCGGTTGGTTCGGGCAAAACAGCGATTATCGAAGCGATAACGCCGCGATTGCTTGACCGTGGACTGAAAGTGCTGATAATTACTAATGACATAGTGACAACCGAGGACGCCAAGCACGTGCGCAAGACCTTGAAAGGCATACTCGTCGAAGAGCGTATCATCGGTGTTGAGACAGGCGCGTGCCCTCACACGGCAGTGCGCGAAGACCCCTCTATGAACATCGCCGCTGTCGAGGAAATGGAAGCGCGCTTTCCAGATAGCGATGTCGTGCTGCTCGAATCGGGTGGCGACAATCTGACACTCACGTTCAGCCCGGCATTGGTGGACTTCTTTATATATGTCATTGACGTGGCGGCGGGTGATAAGATACCGCGCAAGGACGGACCGGGCATCTCCCATAGTGATATATTGGTAATCAATAAGATAGACTTAGCGCCCTATGTCGGTGCATCGCTTCAGGTGATGCGTCATGACAGCGAGCTGATGCGTCCCGGCAAGCCTTTCGTGTTCACAAACACCATGACAGGCGAGGGCATTGACACCTTGGTTGATATGATTTTTGATATGGCATTATTTGATAAAACGTGCTGAACTATGGCTGTATCAGAGATTTGTAAGCATTATACCGATGTGCCGATTGTAGACTTCATGTCCGCACCTGAGATGCAGCCTTATCTAACCGAGCCTGCGGCGATGTATGTCGGCGCACCGGGCAAGCATGGCTATCTAAAATTGCATTTTGAGCTTGACGACAGCGGCAAGTCAGTCTTGCGTGACCTTGACAGACGCTCGCCGCTCATCGTGCAGCAAGAGCTATATTTCGATGAGCAAATGCCCGAAATGCCATGTGTCTACATCTTATCGTCAGGCGGTCAAAATGTTGACGGTGACAGATATAGGCAAGAAATATCGGTAGGCAAATGTGCAATGGCATGGATTTCGACCGGCGCAGCGACAAAGTTGGCTGAGATGAAATATAATTACTCAAGCATGGCGCAGATAATCACGCTTGACGATAATGCCTACCTCGAATATATGCCGGAGCAGATTATCCCATGTCGCCACACGCGCTATATCAGCGACACGCGACTAATCATTGCGCCAACTGCCACCTTGTTCTACTCAGAAATTTTCACAGCGGGTCGCAAATATTATGGCGGTGAGCATTTTGATTTTGACATCTTATCCGTCTGCACACAAGGCGAAAGACTTGACGGTACAAAACTTTTTAGAGAAAAATTTATCGTCGAGCCGCACCGCCACGATGTGCGAGTCATAGGCGTGATGTCTGATTATGATGTCTATGCCAATGCCATAGTTATGACCTCTAAGGATAATGCTGAAGCACTCTACAACAAGATAACGCCGACGATTGACGCGAGTATAGCATTAGGAATTACGCGGCTGCCACATCAAGCCGGACTCGCCTTTAGAGTGTTGGGCAGGGACGTTGTTGAGGTCAAACGCATGGTGCGCAGTCTCTGCTCAGAACTCCGACAGATAGTCAAATACAAACCGCTGCCACCCGAATTTCCGTGGCGATAAACAACAAACGAATTTATGATAAACGCAATATATACCGGGACAAAATCTTTTGCCATAACGCTGATGCGCGGGGTGGGGCAAGTGATGTTTCAAGGCAATGCCAAGACAGGTCTGTTGATGCTGATAGCCATCTTCTATGGAGCTTATGCCAATAGCACTCCCGCAGTCGCATGGGGCGCATTGGTCGGCTGTGTTACCTCGACCTTTTCAGGCTATCTCCTTGGCGTAAAGCGCAAAGAAGGCAGAGAGGGAATGTGGGGATTTAACGGCATCCTCGTCGGCTGCGCGTTCCCGACATTCTTGACCGACACGCCCTTGATGTGGTTGGCTCTGATATTATGTGCCGCCTCAACGACATGGATTCGTCAAGGATTTAATAACATCTTGGTGCATTGGAAAATCAATTCGCTGACCTTCCCATTTGTCTTTATGACGTGGCTCTTCCTGTTAGCATCAAGCTATCTTGACGGATTGCACGCCTATGGACTTGACACCCCGGCACTTGCCGAATATTACAAATATGAGATAAACACTTCGCCATTGGCGCTGATATGCTATTGGCTAAAAGGCATATCGCAAGTGTTCTTGATAAACGATTGCATAACGGGCTTCATGTTTCTGATAGCCTTGGCAGTCAGCAGCCGATGGGCGGCAATATGGGCAGGCATCGGCTCGGCTATATCATTGGCAATAGCTATCCTCTACACCGGCAACCCCGACAACATCACACAAGGATTGTTCGGCTTTAGCCCCGTATTGACCGGCATTGCCATTGGCTCGACATTCTATAAGCCCTCACTAAGGTCGGCGGCGTGGTCTGTCATTGCCATAATATTCACGGTATTTGTGCAAGGCGCACTTGACACGGCGATGTTGCCCTACGGACTGCCGACGCTGACAGCTCCCTTCTGCTTGACAACGTGGCTGTTCCTCCTGCCACTGTATAAATTTGACAACCGCCCAGACGAAGTTAACCATTCAGAGTGGCATACCATTATCGAAGATTTACGTAAACTTGAAAAAGAATTATGACTATGAAGAAGATTTTTAACCTCTGCCTAATGGCAGTGCTGCTATCCTCGCTTATGGGTTGCAGTCCGTTTACGCTCGTAAACAGTGAGGTCTACAATGATGCAAACCTTGCGTCATATCACAGCTTCCGCATCGTTACGCCGGGCGAAGGCAAGCTGCCCCCTGGCATGGAGTTGGTGACATACTACAACATCGCCGCCGCCATCCGTGAACAGATGATTGAACGCGGATTTAAAGAAGACCCAAACTCACAACTGCTCATCAACATCGCCCTCACCGTGCATAAAGAAATACAGACTGAGCCGGCGATACCTCCCGGCTATTATCCGCCATATCCCGGACCATATTACAACGGTATGTATCCACACTATATCTATCCGCGCAGCTTCTATTGGCAAAGCTACTACTCAAACGCTAAGATTATCACCGGCATCTATCGCGAAGGTGTCTTGACAATGGATATTGTGGATATGCAGCAAAAGCTACCACTTTATTCGTCGTCCGTATCCACAATTTTAGAGAATGGCAACTCACAGTTCCGCAACCTCCAAGGCATAGCCGAGGCGGTGCAGACCTTATTCTCTAAATTCCCCGTGCCACTTCTACCGCAGTATCGCAAGCAATAATCGTTGAGACAAAAGGTCGGCAGTCCTCGGATTGTCGGCCTTTGTTTCACAAAATGCGTTATGCTTTAACAAGCGAAAAAACGACTT
>CAYYAA010000101.1:0-7234 GCA_964469875.1 uncultured Bacteroides sp. | reverse complement strand
TTGAGCACGTGTTGTCAACAACATTGGTGCGTGGCAGTTCAGACAAAGACGGCAAAGTAAACGATGTGCCATTGAGCACGTTGGTGCATATCTCGCGCAGCAGCGACTTTAAATCGATACTTGCCACCGGCGCTGGCGAATATATCCCCCTGAGTTTTGATTGCACTGCATCACAAGCAAACACGCTGATTGACACCATCAACAAAACCACAGACGAAAACGGAGAATTTGATGTTAGTTTCACCGGCTCAATCTTCTCTAATGAAAAGATGATGAAAGAGCTAATAGTGATATTGCTCGTGTCAATGCTGATGATGTATTTCATTTTGTGCGCGCAGTTTGAAAGTTTTGTGCAACCATTGATTGTGCTCATCGAAATTCCTATTGACATATTTTTTGCGCTGGTATTTCTGTGGATGTTCGGGCAAACGCTCAATCTCATGTCGGCTATCGGCATCGTTGTTTCGTGCGGCATCGTTGTTAACGATACGATCCTCAAACTTGATGCCATCAACGAGCTGCGCAAAGCCGGTATGCCGTTGATAAAAGCGATACACACAGCCGGACAGCGTCGTCTTAAAGCCATTATAATGACCTCGTTGACAACAATCTTCGCAATGGTTCCGGTGTTATTCTCCTCAGACATGGGCTCGGAGTTGCAACGCCCGCTTGCAGTTGCCATAATCGGATCAATGTTGGTAGGCACATTGGTAAGTATATTTGTTATTCCTCTCGTTTATAGACTAGTATATTATAAACAATCATGAAACGCATTCTTTTAAACACTATATTCGCGCTGATAACCGCAGCCATAGCATTTGCGGGCAACAAAGTGACGCTCACTCTGCAACAGGCGGTAGAACTCGCCAACGACAGTTCGCTAACAGCATTCAAAAACCAAAACCTATATGCATCAGGTTATTGGGAGTGGCGCACATACAAAGCCAACAGATTGCCAAGCATATCGCTTTCGCTGATGCCGGCACAATATTATCGCTACATCACTCAGCGCTACGACTCGCAACAAGACCTTGATATATATCGCACTCAGCAGATATATACAGCTTCAGGAGGATTAACTGCAACACAAAATGTTGACTTTCTTGGCGGTTCATTATACTTAGAGAGTGAACTTGACTATATGCGCACCTTCGGCACTGATAAGTCAAATCAATTTTCAAGCATTCCCGTGCGCGTTGGATATAGACAAGATCTTATAGGCTATAACCAATTTAAATGGGATAAACGGATTGAGCCGATTAAATACGAGAAAGTTAAGCGCGAATATATCTATAACATGGAGACAGTGTCGGAAGAAGTTGTGACCTACTTCTTTGAGCTGGCACTCGCACAAGCACAGTATAAGCTTGCAAAAGAGAATTTTGCCTCGTGTGACACATTATATCAGCTTGGTGAGCGCAGATACAAAATTGCGGCTATTTCGCAAGCAGATTTGCTGACGCTACAATTAGACAAGGTAAACGCCTCTAACACTTTGGAGAACGCTCAAATCAGCGTTAAACGTGCAACTTTCGCTCTTGCTTCATATCTTGGCATGGATAAAAATACGGAAATTAATGCTATACTGCCGGCAAAACCTACGGTGGTTAATATCCCCGTAGACGTGGCTCTCAATAATGCAAAAGAGAACAATCCCACACTATTGGGACACAAACAAGCCATACTTGAGGCTCAACGCGATGTTAACAAAACACGTGCACAATATCATTTCAACGCAAGTGTTAACGCCAGCATTGGTTTCAACCAGGTGGCAAATAAATTTGCCGATGCATATCGCAACTTGTTGCAACAAGACCTTGTTTCAGTGTCTATCTCCATACCACTGGTCGATTGGGGCGTGCGCAAAGGCAACTATCACATAGCACAAAACACTTTGAATGTGGCACAAATAGCTGCACGTCAGGATGAGCTGAGCGTGGAGCAAGATGTGATTATGACTATTAATGACTTTAACACTCAACAAAGGCTTGTGGCAAGCGCAGTCGAAGCTCTTGACCTTGCCGATATGGCATACTCTCAGACTTGCAAGCGTTTCGCTATAGGCAAAGCGGATATCAACAGCCTTACCCTATCTCGCAATCGCCAACAGGATGCGAGCACAAACTACATCACTGCTCTGCAAAACTATTGGCTAAGCTACTATAAAATACGCAAACTCACATTGTTTGACTTTGAGATGAATTGCCCCATATCGGTCTCGTTTGATCGCGCACTTGGCGTGCATTAATAACAAATGAAGGATAAGCACTACATATCATCATTTTCAGTGATTGCTACATTTATAGCAATCGCTATTCTCGGATGCGCTGTTGTGCCGCTCCTACCTGTGAAATTATCTCCATCAAACACCCTCCCTTCCATCACTGTCAGCTATAGCGTGCCTGGTAGCTCGCCACGCATAATTGAATCAAACGCAACGAGCAAACTCGAGTCAATGCTCTCTCGCATTGAGGGCGTCAAACATGTTAAATCGACATCATCAAGCTCCCACGGTCGCATAAATCTCGAATTTGACCGCAACACCGACATGCAGGTTGCCCGCTTTGACGCAGCTATGATTGTGCGCCAAGCGTGGAGCAGCATGCCTCAAAATGCGAATTATCCGCAAATATATGTTAAGCAAGCTGATGACAACGCCTCGCGCCCGTTCATGTCATTTACAGTCAATGCCGACGTTTCATCGTCATCAATAATGACGTATGCCGAAAACAACATTAAACCGGCATTGAGCCAAATTCCAGGTGTGGCTCGCGTGGAGCTATCCGGTGCTACGCCAAAGGAGTGGCGCGTGGAGTATGACAGCCGGCAGCTTGAAGCATTAGGCATTAGTTTGTCAACTATTCAAAAGGCAATATCCGGATACTACGGCACTGAATTTATAGGTACTGCAAAAGTCAGTGATACGTCATCCGATTGGATACGCTTGGCTATCAGCCAAACCAATGATACAGACACGCTTGACCTGTCTAAAATCGTAATATCCAACCATAATGGTTACGTCATTACTCTCGACAAGATAGCAAAAGCTTCGCACGTTGATGCTCAGCCAACAAGCTATTTTAGAATAAATGCACTAAATTCAATATATTTGAATATCACTGCTGCTGATAATGCTAATCAGCTCGATTTGAGCAAGACTGTGAAAGATAAACTTGCCTCGATGAATTTACCGGAAGGCTACCAACTCAATCTGAACTACGATGCCTCTGAACGTATTTCCACCGAACTTGATAAAATATACTTTCGCACCGGTTTAACTGTGCTAATCTTATTGGTATTCATCATTCTCATTACGCTAAGCCTGCGCTACACACTGTTGGTTACCATAAGTTTGGCACTAAATATGACTGTGGCTATGTTGGCATACTATTTCTGCAACATTGAAATACAGCTATATTCGTTGGCAGGAATAACAATATCACTCAATCTCGTGATTGACAACATTATTGTGATGACCGAACACATAATGCGTCGGCACAACCTTCACGCTTTTTCTGCTGTGGTAGCTGCCACACTCACCACATTGGGCGCGCTTTCTGTGGTATTTTTCCTTGACGAGCGTACAATGCTCATTCTCAAAGATTTTGTGTTGGTTGTCATCATCAACCTTATTGTTTCACTATTTGTCGCACTATTCCTTGTACCGGCACTAATGCAACTCATGCGTCTTAAACCGCGCAAGTTGAGCACAAAAGCGACACGAAAACGTCTGCAAATAAGGTTAATGCGTCTTTATGCAGCCACAGTTAAATTAGCATGTCGCTATAGAGTAATAACATATCTAATTTTCATACTTGCATTTGGTTTGCCTATATTCATGCTTCCGGAAAAAATTGACAGTGAAAGCATACCTGCAAAGGTTTATAATTCCACTTTTGGCTCTGATTTATACAAAACAACAATTAAACCGATTGCCGACAAAGCACTTGGCGGCACATTGCGCCTATTCGTTGAAAAAGTTTATGATGGCAGTTACTTCAATCGCAACAACGATGAGCCGGTGGTTTACATCAACGCGACATTGCCCAACGGAGCAACGCTTGAGCAAATGAATGTGCTGATGTCAAAAATGGAAAATTATTTACTCACGGCTGAAGGTGTTCGACAATTCCAAACCTCAATTTACAACGCACGCCGTGGCAATATAAGCGTTTATTTCAAGCCTGGATACCAACATACCGGCTTCCCATACACGCTAAAATCAAATATCATATCCAAGGCACTCACACTCGGTGGTGGTAGCTGGAGTATTTATGGCCTTGAAGACCAGGGGTTTAATAATGACGTGCGCGAAAGTGCCGGTAGTTATCGCATAAAATTGTGCGGATACAACTACGACCAGCTATACAAATATGCATCTCTGTTGCAAGACTCTTTGTTAAACCACAACCGTATAAAGGAGGTAAATCTCAACTCCGAGATATCATACTGGAAAGATGACTACACTGAGTTTTACTTGGAAATTGACAAAAACAGATTAGCAAAGGATAGTTTGTCAGTGAACGAGCTATACTCTGCTATCACGCGAGAAATTGGCAGTGACATCAGCTCCGCTTCAATTGTTGGCAACGACGGTTCAGAGGCAATAAAACTTTCCTCAGACCAACACAATCAAGATGTTTGGGGGTTAATAAATATGCCCGTAAAAATTGGCAAGAGATACGCTAAATTATCTGATTATGCAAAAATCGAACAGCATCAAACGCCGCAAAACATCATAAAAGAAGACCAGGAATATGTGCTTTACTTGCAGTATGAATATATCGGTTCAGCCTCTCAAGGCGAAAAAGTGCAGCAGCGAATGGTAAACTCATTTAAAGAAGTACTCCCGCTAGGTTATAAAGTTGACGTTGAAAAATATTCATGGAATAGCGATGATAATTCAGGTCAATATTGGCTCTTGGCACTTGTTGTGGTGATAATATTCTTTATATCATCAATACTTTTCAACTCGCTCAAACAACCTCTCGCTATTATATTTGTTATCCCAGTTTCTTTTATCGGTGTATTTCTCACGTTCTATTTGTTTGAACTAAAATTTGACCAGGGCGGATTTGCGGCATTCATATTACTATGCGGCATCACTGTTAACGCTGCTATTTACATCATAAACGAATATAACTCGCTGCGCCGTAAAAATCCGGGCATAACAAACCGCACGCTTTATTTTAGAGCATTCAGAGCAAAAATCACATCAATAATGCTAACCGTGCTCTCAACTGTGCTCGGCTTCGTTCCATTCGTAATTGGAGATACCCAAGAAAGTTTCTGGGTCCCATTAGCGTCCGGTACAATGGGCGGCTTGATAATGTCGCTCCTTGCAATCCTAATCCTACTCCCTACCCTCATCCTCCCTCGCCCACCCCGCCACCGACGCAGGAGTCGGTTGATGGACGGTATTTGAACTTAACGGTTGCCATTCTTCTTGATTCTGTAGATGAGGATTCCGATGGCGGGGAGGGCGATGGCTGCGGAGAAGATCCATAGCATTTGGGTGAGAGGCTCGGAATGAAGTATCATTACGTTTGCCGCGATGGTGAGGGCAAAGGCCATGGCAAGCGTGATGAGCAAGTATATCATTGACCAATAATCGAGGGATGACATTGATACGCGGTCACTGGGGTTTTCTTCGCTGATTCTCTTGATTTCAGTCAATTTATCAGCACAAGCATCATTAATAGCTTTAGCTAAATTCTGCTTATCCTCCTCAGTAATCTTGATTGGAAACGATTTGCTGAGTAATTTCGTCAAGTCAAGAATTGCCTGTACAAAGGCTGCCATTTCTTCACGCGTCTGACTGCCACTGTTTCGGCTATTCTCAACCCATTTTATGAGCTCAGATTTGCGAAAAAGTAACTCTTTCGCAGGTTTATAATGCGGCACTTGCTTTTGCTGGCACATCCTGTATAATGTGGGCTTGGCAAGGTGAACCACTTCGCAAGCTGCATCAATGTTGATGAATTCTTCGGCAACTTGCGGTCTTTTTGCATCAGACATCATGCGCTTGATTTCGCTAATGTCATTGTTGATGTCGCTAATCTGATTTGAGATTGCGGCTAAATTTTGAGGCATTGCCTCGAAAGAATAGTTTATCATTTCTTGAAATTTTAAAAGATTTATGCCGCAAAGATGCCTGGTTTATTGTTGGTGCAAAGGTTAATCCGCAGTAAACCAATGACTAACCATAAACCATTTAGAAATGTATTTTTGAGAGAAGATAAAGGTCTGAGATAAAGCATACTGCATTTTGCTCACCTTATTAATGAGGCGAACAAAATGGTTCAAAATGTAAAAGTAGGGAGAAAATCGATAAAAGTAGGGAGAAAATCGATAAAAGTAGGGAGAAAGACATTGTTGGTAGGGAGAAAATCGCTATATTTGCCGAAAAATTAAGATTATGAGCAGCAAATTACAAGAATTAGTAGGGAGATACCGTCAGCTTGGCATAGATCAGCAATTGGACTATGACAAGTTTTACTTGTACTCAATTATCACTCATTCAACAGCGATTGAGGGGTCTACCATTACTGAACTTGAAAATCAGATAATGTTCGATAATGGCATCTCGATTAAGGGTAAAAGCTTGATTGAGCAAAACATGAATCTTGATTTGAAAGCTGCCTACGAACGCTGCTTGGAATTCGCTCGTAATCACGAAGATATCACGATAGAGCGACTTAAGGAATTGTCGGCATTGACAATGAAAAACACAGGAACGGTTTATCACACAATGCTCGGCGATTTTTCATCGGCTAACGGCGATTTGCGCTTGGTGAATGTCTCTGCCGGTGTGGGCGGCAAATCATATATGAGCTACAATAAAGTGCCGCTGAAGCTAAGAGAGTTTTGCGAAGAGCTTAATGCTCAGAGACGTAGCTGGACTAATCTTTCATTGGATGACCTGTATAATTTGAGTTTTGACGCGCATTATAATCTTGTGACCATTCATCCTTGGGCTGATGGAAATGGCAGAATGTCGCGACTGCTGATGAACTGGCTGCAATTTGAGTTTGGGCTAATCCCATCACGCATACTCAGCGATGAAAAAGAGGAGTATATCAAGGCACTTGTAGCAACCCGTGAAAATGATGATTTGACAATTTTCAGAAGTTATATGCAAGGTGTGGTTGAGCGCCAACTAACGCAGGAAATTGAGACATATCAAAAGAATTTTGCTGATGATTTACCAGTGAATTCAGAAACTACATCCGAT
>CAYYAA010000100.1:0-7359 GCA_964469875.1 uncultured Bacteroides sp. | reverse complement strand
GGGTTGTCAATTTGCCGAACACTTGCAGATTTGCTTGAAGGCAAGGTTTATGTTGATGCAAGTTATCGCAAAGGTGCGAAGTTTAAATTTTCAATTAAGACAGACCTCGGCGACAACAAGAAGTGATAAATTTTGGAAGTTCTGTTCTATCTATATATAGCAAGCGGATGCCTCTGATTGAGACATCCGCTTGCTTGTCTTATCTTATGGAAATAATTTTAAGCTAATTGCATACCTTTGCGGATAGCTTCTTCGTTAACCGGTATGAGGTGATGATGACGTTCAGGGAGCGTCTTGCGTAAGCCCTTAATTACATCATCAACAGAGACAATTGGGCGTTGTTTGATGAGAGCGCCGAGCAAGACCATGTTGTAAGTCTTTGCGTTTTTCATCTCGAAAGTTGCCTCCATAGCTTCAACAGGGACGACATTTATATCGGTGCGTGTAGGAGCGTGGTGTATGCCATAAGGGTCATATATCAGAGTGCCGCCGGGCTTGACCTTGCTTTCAAATTTATCTAAACTTTGTTGGTTCAGGATAACAGCAGTGTCATAAGTGTCAAGCACGGGAGAACTGATAGGAGCATCGCTGAGGATAACGGTAACGTTTGCCGTACCGCCACGTTGTTCCGGACCATAAGAAGGCATCCAAGTGACTTCAAGGTTGTTCATCAAGCCAGCGTAGGCAAGAATCTTTCCCATAGAAAGCACTCCTTGTCCACCAAAACCGGCGATAATAATTTCTTCTTTCATATTATAGGTGCTTTTGTTGGGTTAAACATTCTTGAGGTCTCCGAGAGGATATTTTTCAAACATATTTTCAGCCATCCAATCGTTAGCTTTAGCCGGTGACATCTTCCAACCGGAGTTGCAAGTTGAAACGATTTCGACAATTGAAGTTCCACGTTTAGCCAAAGAGTTTTCAAAGGCTTTTTTAATTGCGGCTTTGGCTTTTCGCACAGCAGCCGGGGTGTGGACGGCTTGTCGTGTCACGTAGCAAGTACCGTCGAGTTGTGCTAAAATATTTGTTATAGCTAAAGGATAACCGTTGAGGTCAACACGGCGACCATAGGGCGTTGTTGCGGTTTTTTGACCGATAAGAGTAGTCGGCGCCATTTGACCGCCTGTCATGCCGTAGATAGCGTTGTTGATAAAGATAATGGTGATGTTCTCGCCACGGTTAGCAGCGTGAATAGTCTCGGCAGTACCGATAGCAGCGAGGTCACCATCGCCTTGATATGTGAACACCAATTGGTTGGGGTTAAGTCGGCTAACAGCAGTGGCGATAGCAGGAGCACGACCGTGAGCAGCCTCAATCCAGTCAATATCAATATAGTTGTAAGCAAACACTGCACAACCTACCGGAGCAATCGCTATAGTTTTATCTTCCAAGCCCATTTCATCGATGAGTTCAGCAATCACTCTGTGTACCACGCCGTGGCTGCAACCGGGGCAATAGTGAGTGATATTCTCGGTCAAAAGGCGAGGACGAGCGTAAATGCGATTTTCCGGTTTAATAATTTCTTCAATATTCATAGGACGTGGCTCATTTATCATTGAAGTGTGAATTGAAAGCATCTATGACCTCGTTAGGGTTGGGGACGATGCCACCGAGTCTGCCGAAGTGGTAAACGGGGACAGCGCCGTTAACTGCGAGGCGAACATCTTCGACCATCTGTCCGGCATTGATTTCTACGGTCAAAATGCCTTTGACATTGGCAGAAAGTTGATTTATCTTCTCAGTGGGGAAAGGCCAGAGTGTGATAGGTCTAACAAGACCGACTTTGACACCGGCGGCACGCATTTCTTCTATTGCTTTCAAGCAAATACGCGCGATAGAGCCGAAAGCGACGATAAGGTATTCGGCATCTTCGGTGAAATATTCAGCATATCTAACCTCGTTAGCTTCTATTTGACGATAGGTTCGTTGGAAGCGGAGGTTATTTTCCTCCATCTTATGAGATTCGAGTTCAAGCGAAGTGATGAAGTTGCGATGTTTGCGGCGACCGTTCTTGCCACAAGCAGCCCAAGGGCATTGCTCCGCGATTTGTTCGTCAGTACGACGCGGACGGAATGGCGGCAGAACGACTTTCTCCATCATCTGACCGACAATACCGTCAGCCAAAATCATAGCGGGAGTGCGGTATTTAAAAGCCAAATCGAAGCCAAGTCCTACGAAGTCTGCCATTTCTTGAACAGATGAAGGTGCAAGGACTATCAAGTGATAGTCACCGTGACCGCCGCCTTTGGTAGCTTGGAAGTAGTCAGCTTGAGATGGCTGGATAGTACCGAGGCCGGGGCCTCCACGCATGACGTTAACGACAAGGGCGGGTAGCTCGGAAGCTGCTATATAGCTAAGACCTTCTTGCATCAGGCTCACGCCCGGGCTTGAAGACGATGTTAAAACAGCTTTACCGGTAGCGGCGCCGGCGTATATCATATTGATTGAGGCAGTTTCGCTTTCAGCTTGGAGGACAACCATACCGGTTGTTTCCCATGGCATTTCAGCCTCGAGAGTCTCAAGAATCTCAGACTGAGGCGTAATAGGATAGCCGAAATAGCCGTCAGCGCCGTAGCGAATAGCTGCGTGAGCGATGGCCTCGTTGCCTTTCATCAATCTTACTTCTTCTTTCATATTAATCGGTTGCTATTAAGCTAAGATTAGATTGTTATTGACCGGGATTAGTGACGCGATAAACTTCGATGCAAGCGTCAGGGCAAACCGTAGCGCAAGATGCACACCCGATGCACTTGTCGGGGTTTTGCATATATGCATAATGATAACCTCTATCATTAACCTCTTTTGGTTGGAGCTTCAACACGTCAGTCGGGCAAGCAACGACGCATAATTCGCATCCTTTGCAGCGTCCTTCGTCTATTGTGACAGCTCCTAAAACTTTTGCCATAATGTTGGTCTTGCTTTATATTTGTTTATTTTGAATGACAAATTTAAGAATAATATCATTAATAATTTACATTTAACAAATACTTAACCTTTGGCACACTTAGCGGTAAGATGTGCATTTATGGAATAATTACTGTCAATTGGCGACATTTTGCATTTCGACCAAACGGCGATAATAGCCATCTTTAGCGATAAGCTCGTCGTGGGTGCCACGTTCAACAATCTCGCCTTCGTGCATAACGCAAATCAGCGAGGCATTGCGTATCGTTGACAAGCGGTGAGCGATGACGATGGTAGTGCGATTTTGCATCAATCGCTCGAGAGCTTGTTGCACTAACACTTCGCTCTCGGTGTCGAGGGCAGATGTTGCTTCATCGAGGATAAGGATTGGGGGGTTCTTCAAGATAGCACGCGCGATAGATATGCGTTGACGTTGACCGCCTGACAATCGGCAGCCTCTATCGCCAATTGATGTGTCGTAGCCTTGTTCTGAAGCCATGATGAACTCGTGAGCGTTGGCAATTTTTGCTGCTTCGATGACTTGTTCTTTGGTCGCATTTTCCACGCCAAAGGTTATGTTATTATAGAATGTATCGTTAAATAATATAGCTTCTTGGTTGACATTACCCATCATTGCACGCAGGTCATGCACTCGCATATCGCGTACATCTACACCGTCAATTGTTATAGCGCCTGATTGCACGTCATAGAATCGCGGTAACAAGTCGGCAATAGTAGACTTGCCAGAGCCTGATTGTCCTACGAGTGCAACAGTCTTGCCGGCGGGGATTTCAAATGACACATTGTGTATCACCTCATTAGTGCCATAGCTGAATGATATGTTATCATATCTAATAGACTTGCTGAGCGTTGGAGCAGGCTTTGGATTGGCAGGGTCTTTAATCGGATTATCGGCATTCAAGATAACGTCAATGCGGTCCATAGACGCCAAGCCTTTTTGTATCGAATAAGTTGCTTTCGACAAGTCTTTGGCAGGGTTGATGATACTATAAAATATTATCATATAGTATATAAACGAGGCAGCCTCCATTGATGATGATCCGTTTAATATCAAGCTACCACCAAACCAAAGGATGATTGATATGGCTGTCGTGCCTAAAAATTCGCTCATCGGGTGAGCGAGAGATTGACGACGAGCCACGCTATTTGACAAGTGATAAAAAACTTGATTCTCCTTGTGGAAGCGTGACTTCACTTTGTGTTCTGCATTGAAAGCCTTGATGATGCGCAGACCGCCGAGTGTCTCCTCAATGTTAGCCATCAACACGCCCCACTGGGTTTGTCCTTCAAAAGAAGTGCGTTTTAACTTTTTACCAACCGTGCCCATAACATATCCGGCAAGGGGCAATAAGATGAATACAAAGATTGTCAACTGCCAAGAAATCATAATCATCGTTGCCAAGCAGACGATAATCATTACCGGATTTTTGAACATCATATCGAGTGCCGACATGATAGAGTATTCAATCTCGGCAACGTCACCACTCATGCGTGCCATGACATCGCCTTTACGCTCAGTAGTGAAGAAAGATATTGGCAAAGTCGTAATCTTGTCATAGACATAGTTGCGAATATCTCTAACAACGCCAAAACGCAATGGCACAATAAAGTAAAGGCTGAGGTAGGCAGTGCCTGTTTTGAGTGCAGTCATTACGACCAATGCGGCAGCTAAAAGCGCCAAGGTCACAGCCGGACCATAGTTGACGATGCACTCTTGTGTATAATAGTAGAAGTTATTAACACAGACATCCTTAATGTTGCCGGCATCAAGCGTCATATAGGCATAAGTCTCGGACTTAATCTTGAAAAGCATTTCAAGAATAGGAATGATGAGAGCAAAAGAGAAAAGTGTAAGTATAGCCGATAAGACGTTGAAAAATATGTTTAGTATTAAGTATCGCTTGTATGGAGGTACGAAGCGGCGCAAAATCTTAAAAAATTCTTTCATCTAATGATATATGATTGATTATACGCCACAAAAGTACGCATAATATGCGAGATAACCTAATTTTCAGACATAGGGCTTTGAATGGTTTTGAAGGCAAAGCGGCAAAAAAATCCTCGAACCGAGAAGCTCGAGGACATAAGCCAAAGGGCAAAATGTGTTGTCTTATAGTAAAAGCATATAAGTGTAGAGATTATATCATACTGACTTAACAACCTCTACAATTATCGCTCTGTCTCACGACAACACCTAATTGCTTTACCTATGCTTAGTCCGTATTTTATTGGATTGTAAATAATTAGTATGGTCCAAGTAAGGTTATAGGATTGTAAGCCGATACAAATGTAGACCTTTTTGTTGGATTGCGTATTAAGTTTAACCCTATTTAACTATAAAAAGTGTAAAATCATGGTTACGCCATGAACAAATAAGCGTTTAGATTGTATAGAGCGGCGCAATAATACGCAAAAAGCAGACGCAAATGACAAGCACTCGCGTCTGCTCTTGAAGAACAATTTAATTAGAAGTAGAAATTCATTGATTTGGGGTAGAAAAGCATTTGCGAACCGATTTCGCGAGAAAATGCATCACCTTTTGACTTCGATACGATTTGCAGGGCAAAGCGCAACGAAGAGCTTGGACCGTTTGCGGTCACCAAGTTATCGACAGCGAGGACGGGAACGTCACGGACGATTGCTCCGGCTTCTCGACATACCTTCTCAAATCCGGGATAAACTGTGACTTCCTTGCCCCTAATGATGCCTGTTGGAGCTAAAACGACAGCCGGAGACGCGCAGATGGCTGCAATTTTTCCTTTGACCGCGTGAGCTTTGAGTAAGTCATTGAGCGGCGAAGATTGATGGAGGTTTGTCGCTCCGGGCATTCCACCGGGAAGGATTAACCACTCTGCCTCACTGAAGTCAGTATCAGCGAACAATGCGTCAGCCGTGAGCGTAACGCCGTGAGCTCCTGTAACTTGGAGCGAATCAGAAACTGACACTGTTTTAACATCCATGTCGGCACGGCGAAGTACATCAACTACCGTAATTGCTTCGATTTCTTCAAATCCTGTAGCAAGAAATACAAATGAACGATGCATACAATTAGCGTTTTAAGGGTAAATAAATAAAATCCGATTAGCAGCGTTTTTACGGTCGTCTGCATATTTTGATAGTCTGTATATAACCATTGCAATAGAATGCAAACTATCTTTTAACAAATAAACGGATAAATGCGGCTGATTGTTCAGATAATTTTGTTAAATTTGATGATTAATTTTTTAGTATCAGCTTATGGCGACATTATTAGTGCTTTTTCAAATTAGATTTATCAGTGAAAAATCATAAGAGAAACCGTCAACAATTTGTCATAAGTGGGGTCAATAATTCAGAATATTAAATCGTTTATGAAATTAATTAATAAGATAGCGCAAATCTCGTTATTTATTTTGACATTTGCAAGTTGTAGTGACAATTTTATTACAAATGATGGTGGAATTTATGGCACAACGTACCATTTTGTATATTCCGGAGCTGAAAATCAAGACACACAGCTAATTAAGGTGATGCACAACGTCGAACTTTTATTCTCGCCGTTTGACAGCACGTCAACTGTCTCGGCGCTAAATCGCGGAGAATCGCCGAAGCTGAACAATGAGTTCCGCTCGCTGTTTGAATTGTCACAACGTGTCAACAAACTTAGCGGCGGCGCATTTGACCCAACGATTGCGCCATTGGTCAACATTTGGGGCTTCGGATACCGCGAAAAAGTTGACGGTACACCGACCGATGAGATGATAGACTCGGCATTGCAACGCGTTGGCATTAGCGACTGCCAAATATCTGCTGACGGCAAGATGCTGCGCAAGCATCCGCAAACTGAGTTTGACTTCTCAGCCATCGCCAAGGGCTATGCCGTTGACCGTGTTGCCGAAGCTCTAAAAGAGGCGGGGGCAACTAACTATATGGTTGAAATCGGAGGCGAAGTCACAGCAAAGGGCAAGAATCCACGCGGGGAGGCATGGCGCGTACAGATAGATGCTCCGGTCGTTGACAGTTTAAACTTCAGTCACACACGACTGCGCATCATTTCAATGTCAGAAGGCGCAGTTGCAACATCAGGCAACTATCGCAACTACCGCGAAGTCAATGGCAAACGAGTCGGGCACACCATCAGCACCGTGACGGGCAAACCTGTGACAACGACGACACTCAGTGCAACGATTTATGCCGACAACTGCGCACTCGCCGACGCATTGGCGACAGCGTGCATGGCAATGCCGATAGACGATGCCTATAAGATGATAAACAAACTTGACGGAGTAGAGGCACTGTTTGTCATAGCCGATGGCGACAACAATGACAGCTATAAGATAATAGAGACATCCGGCTTCCCTAAATAATAAAAATTGTCGGTTGTCTCCCGACACCCGACAATTTTTAACCTTAAATCTAATACCATGAAAACACAGTGCAAATAGTAATTTTTGT
>CAYYAA010000099.1:0-7417 GCA_964469875.1 uncultured Bacteroides sp. | reverse complement strand
ATATAGCGATAGGCAGAGAGGGCGGCGACTATAATTTGCTGTACTTGAAAGGCCTTACCGCAGGTCACACATATCGTGTTATATTGACGCCAAAGTCAACTGATATGGCAGATTTGTCAATTGAAGATCTTGACAAAGATTGCGCGGCAGTTGATATGATGGTTGGCAGCGTGGCAGAACGTGTGTTATACACAATCACAGGCGTGAAGGTTGCTGATACAGACAATGTTAAGCCCGGAGTGTATATCGAAGTAATTAATGGCAAAGCTCCAAGAAAAATCTATAAACAGAAGAAATAAATTTTTGTATAGTCCTAATAAGAAGACGGCGGTGAGCATTGATGAAATGCCCACCGCCGTCGTTAGAGTGCTGTTTGTGTTTATCAATAGGTTTTAGATGCAGGGATTGTGTAACACAAAAAATTATTTTGTGTATTCATCGGGCAAAATCGGCATAGCACCGTTCTGAGTGCAGACAAAAGCCGAAACGTCAACAGCAGTGCGGTGAGCTTCTGCGATAGATTTGCCCTTTATTATAGAAGCTATGAAAGAGGCCGTGAATGAGTCACCTGCGCCCACGGTGTCAGCGACGTTTACCTTTGGCGTTTCAAAGAATGATACATTGCCGGGGGTGAATACATAGCTGCCGTTAACGCCACAAGTGAGTATCAACATTTTGAGATTATACTTGCCGAGGAGAATCCAGCATTTGTCTTGGAGGTCGATGCCGGGGTAGCCGAAGATGCGGCTAATGGTGACAAGCTCCTCATCGTTTATTTTGAGAATGTTGCACTTTTTCATTGAGTTGCAAATGGTCTCTTTGGTGTAGAAACCTTGACGCAAGTTGATGTCAAAGACTATCAGTGGGTCATTCTCTGAAGGTATTGCATCAATAAAGCGGTTGATTGTCTGACGAGAGATGACAGAGCGTTGAGCCAATGAGCCGAAGCATACAGCTTTGGTGCTTTGTGCTATAGCCTCAAGAGATGCGGTGTAAGGGATGTTATCCCAAGCAACATTCTCTTTGATGTCATATTGAGGGATGCCTGCTTGGTCGATTTCCACTTGAACTGTGCCTGTCGGATATGGCACAACGTCAATGTGGTGATATAGACCTTTGGCATCGAGCTGTTCGATGATTTCGTCACCAAGGCGGTCTTGACCGATAGCACTGACGGCGCAACCGTTAAGCCCGAATTGTGAGACATGGTAAGCGAAGTTGGCGGGTGCGCCACCTAATTTTTTACCTTCAGGAAGCACGTCCCATAGTGCTTCACCGATACCTACGATTACTTCTTTCATGGTTGAAATATTTATTTTTTTATTTTAAGCATATAGAATAAGAGATAAACGACGCCAATGGTCATCACGCCGATTGCACCGGTTTGACCGCCGACAGCGTCACTGGCATAACCCATTGCCAAAGGGAAAATAGTGCCACCGAACAGACCCATAATCATCAAGCCTGACACCTCGTTTTTGTGCTCCGGCGCGCTGTAAAGAGCTTCAGAGAAAACGATAGAAAATACGTTAGAGTTGCCGTAACCGATAAGGGCAATGCAGGTGTATAGTGCGTAAAGTGAGGCGCAGAAGAAGAGTGAAATCATTGCCACAAGCATCATAATTACGCTGATAGAAAAGAAAATGCGAGGTGAAACTTTGCGTAGAATAAGAGCGCCTGAGAAGCAGCCTATTGTACGGAATATAAAGTAGATGCTTGTCGCGAAAGCGGCTTCCTCAAGGAGCATACCTTGACGTTCCATTAGCAGCTTTGGCGCTGTGGTGTTTGTGCCGACGTCTATGCCGACATGGCACATAATGCCTATGAAGCAGAGCAAGATGAACGGACGACCGAGCAGTTTGAGGCAACTGATAACGCTTGAAGCCTTGTCTTGACGTTCCTCCTCAATCGGTGTTGCACCGAGCATGGCGATTGATAGTACACAAATTGCGGCATAAATCGGGAATAGCACTCGCCAATTTAGGCCGAAGGTCGGCATGAGAGTTGTTGCGCCCCAAGAGGCGATGATTGGCGCGAGGAATGAAGCTATTGCCTTTACGAACTGACCAAAGGTCAATGTTGAAGCTAATTTTGACGGGCTGATGAGGTTGCTGACAAGCGGATTGAGTGACGTTTGCATCAATGCGTTGCCGATGCCAAGCATTGAGAACGAGATGAGCATCACGTTGAAACTATTGCCGAAAATCGGAATTACCAAAGACAACAGTGTGACAGCGAGACTGAGAATTACCGTTTTTTTGCGTCCTATGCGGTTCATCAACAATCCGGTAGGAACTGAGAAAATTAAGAACCAGAAGAATACCAACGAGGGAAATAGGTTGGCTTGTGAATCGGTTAGGCCGAGGTCTTTTTGCACGTAGTTAGAAGCAGTGCCAACAAGGTCAACAAAACCCATGGCGAAGAAGCATAGCATCACCGGGATGATTTGCGCCAATGAGGTGCTACGTTCTGCTGCTTTAGAAGTTTGAGTATTCATAAGACGGAGTTATTATTTTGCGATGTTGATAGTGTAAATATCGAGGTCAGAGATGCGAGCTTTGCCATTCTCGGCAGAGACGGTGAGAGTGGTGTAGGGCGTTGTCGGGAACACGAGGTTTGTCATTGCGAAACGACCTTCGCCGTCAAAAGCCTCAATAGAGCAGCGGTCGATAAAGAGGCGTAGTGAGCCTGAGGTACCGTTATTAAGCGTTGGCGCAATTGTTGCGGTGGGGAAGTGCTTGCTGAATTTGGTCAAGCCGCTCTCTTGACGATTCATTTGAAATGTCTTTTTGCGCACGTCAAAACGCATTTCGACTTTTTCGCCTTTATCGTTTGACAGTACGATGTCGAGGGCTTGTGCGCCTTTGAGATTATAGTCAAGGACGATTTCGCAGATGCCATCGTTAGCGGTTGGCAATTTATAGCTTGTGCCGTTTTCGCTCACGACAGCAGAGCCATAGTTTGACTTAGTGCCGCGCAACGCCTCCAACTCTTTGGCGGGAGTGACAGCGAGGTAGACATCGCCATCGTAAGCGCGGAATAGCTCAAGGTCGCGAGGAAGTGTATTGGCACTGCGGAATTGCTTTGTCGGCACTTCGTTAGCATATTGCCAGTTGCTCATCCATGCGATAGCTGTATGGCGATTTTGTGGAGCGTTGCTCCATGTTACAGCGGCATAGTGGTCTTTGCCATAGTCCATCCAGCGAGTCTCGTTGACGGCGTTGTCGCAGGTGAATTTGTGACCGTCGAAGTCGCCAACAAAATATTGTGTTGCGCTACCACCGAAAGGCCCACCGGGATTTATGTTGCAGATGAGCACCCATTTAGATTTATTAGTGCCGCGGATGGGCAGCTTAACCAAGTCAGGACATTCCCATACGCCGTCTTGACCGCCGTATCCTTTGCCGAAAGAGCTTTCGAGTGTCCACTCTTTGAGGTCGGGAGAAGAGAAAATCAGCATTTCATGGTCAAGCGCACTTGCCAAGACGAGATTCCACTTGCCGATTTCCTCGTTCCAGAACATATTTGGGTCGCGAGCTTCGCGAGAAGTTGTGATTATAGGGTTGCTGGGATAGATTTCAAAAGTCTTGCCGTTGTCAGAGCTGTGTGCGAGACTTTGGATTTGGCTTTCGCCGGCAGAGGTGTATATTGCGATTACATTATCCTTGCCGAAGCCTGCGGTATTATTGTGGTCAACGACAGCACTGCCGCTGAAAACAGAGCCTAATCCGTTAGGTTCAATTGCGTTTGGCTGTTGAGTCCAATGGACGAGGTCTGTGCTTGACGAGTGTCCCCATGTCATGTTTTGCCACTTTGAACCGTAGGGGTTATATTGGAAATAGAGATGCCATTCGCCATCTTTATAGAACATTCCGTTTGGGTCATTCATCCAACCATAGAGTGGGGTGTGGTGAAAGGCAGGACGATACTTCTCAGTGTTCTCTGTGTTGAAAGTGTCGCTTAGTGAGATTTCTTCCCAGCAAATGTTGTCGGCAGCTTCGCGAGAAATAGAACGGTCGTTTTGAGAAATGACGTTTAATATTACTTCGCCTTTTGATGAGTATGGCGTAAGGTCGAAAGGCACATTATAGTCAACGCTGTTGCTTGCGAGACGAGCATAGAATGTGCGCTCAATTTTGCCGTTTACCAAGACATCAATCTTGGCATCGGGCACGCTTTCCTCGATAGGCAGGAGGATATATCGTGAGGGCTGTTTAACTCGAATTAAGGTATTTGTCGTACCTAATTGCGAAATCTCTAAGCCGGTGGTGTCAGCCATAGCCGGTATTGCCATGACTGCTGCCATAGCTGCGATTAGAGATTTATGTCTGAAGAGTTTCATTGTATTGAATATTTTGAGTTTTATTATTATCAGAAATCAGCAAAACTTATAACAATCTTTTTTACCTTTTTGGAAATTGATATAGACCTAAATTCTTACCAAAGTAATTTACCTAAACTTAACCTGTAAATCAAACATTATCACAAATGATTCTTTCATGTTTCTGTCACAAAATTAATGCTATTATAAAGTATATACTATCAAATGTGTGTCATATATTATAAAATGTGTGTCAATGAAACGAGAATGCGATTAAATGAAACATCAATTATAATTTTGTGATGCAATAAATTATCACTAACTTTGACATGCCTAAAAATTTAATATAATTGTATGAACAAAATCTCACTATTCACTAAATTGTTGCTCTTAGCGGCTGTTCTGTTTGCTTTTGCGTCGTGCCAAGAGAAAAAGACTTATCGCATCGGTGTATCGCAGTGTAGTAGCGATGACTGGCGCAATAAGATGAATGAGGAAATAAATCGCGAGGTTATACTCCATGATGATGTAGAAGTCGAAATTCGTTCTGCCGAGGATGATATAAATCGTCAGATTTCGGACATACAATACTTCATGGACAATGACTTTGATGCGATTATTGCGGCTCCGATTGAAGCCGTAGCGGTAACACCAATTATCCGTAAAGTCTATGAGTCAGGACTGCCTATTGTCGTCTTTGACCGTAACACCACAGAGGAGTGTTATACAGCTTTTCAAGGTGCCGACAATGTTGAAATTGGCAAGCAGGTGGCTAAGTTGGCTATTTCAAAGCTCGGAACAGATTTTACTGCTGTCGAGATACGCGGTCGTGAAGGCTCAACACCTGCAGAGGAGCGACATGACGGTTTTGATGAGGAGCTTAAAAAGCATCCCGGCATTAAAGTGTTGGCTTCGGTCGTGGGTAATTGGGAATATGATGATAGTCACAGATTGTCAGATTCGTTATTTAGAATTTACAAAGATGTGGATTTGGTTTATGCCCACAATGACCGTATGGCGATTGCCGCTGCCAATGTGCTTAAAAAGTATAATATGGATAAGACTATGGTAATCGGTGTTGATGCTGCCCCTGAAATTGGTATTAAAGCTGTGGCTGATAGTGTAATAGATGCTACGTTCTTCTATCCGACAGAAGGAGAGCAACTGCTTCGCACGGCGTTAAACATAGTCAAAGGTGAGCCATATATCAAAAAAAATATAATACCGATACAGATGGCTGTCGATGAGTCTAATGCAGAGCTCTTGCTGCTGCAAAATCAAGCGCTCAAATCTGAGACAGAAAAAATTGCCTATCTTAAGGGACGTGTTGATGATTATTGGACAAGACATTCGTCTCAGACAACAATGCTGTATATTGTCATCGCAATGCTCATACTCTTGGCGTTGGTCGTATTCTTGTTGATGCGTGCATATTGGAGCCGCGAGCGCAACCATCGCTTGCTTAATGAACAGAACCGTCAGCTCGAAGAGTCGCGTGATAAACTCAATAGTCTATATGAACAGCTAAAAGATGCTACGCAGTCAAAATTGATGTTCTTCACCAATGTGTCACACGACTTGCGTACACCTTTGACCTTGATAGCTGACCCTGTGGAGCAAATATCAGAGGCGACAAATTTGACAGACCGTCAACGCACACTCATGCGCTTGGCTGATAAAAATATCAAGATTTTGATGAGGCTAATCAATCAAATTCTTGACTTCCGCAAGTTTGAGAATGGTAAGTTGACACTCAATCTCAGTGAGGTCGATTTGCGCAATGATGTCAGTGATTGGGCTGCTTCATTTAAAAATGCAGCGATAAAGAAGCATATTCATCTGAGTGTGGATATGCAGCAAGGTGCTGACTTCAGAATGGCGGTGGATATAGAGAAGTTTGAGCGCATCTTCTTTAACCTATTGTCAAACGCTTTCAAATTTACACCGGAAAATGGCAAAATCAAAGTGACTTTTGCTATTGAGAATGAGCGACTTAAAATGACTGTGAGCGATACCGGACGAGGTATGTCTGCCGAAGATGTGAAGCTGATTTTTAACCGATTCTATCAAGTCGATAAGGTCAACCCGCAAGGTTCAGGCATAGGTCTCGCGCTCGTTAAGGCTTTTGTGCAACTTCATGATGGCGAGATAACGGTGGATAGTGAGGAGGGCGTTGGCTCGACATTCAAGGTCGTTGTTCCCGTTAGACACGTCAGTGATAAAGTGCAAGAACATGAACAATTAATAGCTTCAGAGATTGTTACAGAGGAATTGACCGATGTCGAGGCTGAGAATATCAAGGTCGATGAGGGTACGCCAACTGTTCTTGTCATAGACGATAACTCGGATATTCGCACTCTTGTGCAGGGCTTGTTCGCTGATAAATATGCAGTTATACAGGCCTCAAATGGCAGCCAAGGTATCAAGTTAGCATCAAAATATATTCCTGATTTGATTATTTGTGATGTCATGATGCCGGGCATAGATGGCATGGAGACGTGCCGCCGCTTGAAAAATGAAATCACAACATCGCATATCCCGGTGCTGATGTTGACAGCTTGTTCACTTGATGAGCAGCGTGTCGAGGGATATGACTCAGGCGCTGATGGCTATCTGTCAAAACCTTTCAATTCTAAAGTGCTGCTCGCACGCTGTGAGTCACTGATAGAAAATCGTAAGCGTGTCAAATCTTCTACGACAAGCGATGTCGCAGTCATCCAGCGCACGTCAAGTGATGAAAAGAAGCCTGTTGTTAAGGATATTGACAGCGAATTTTATAACCAATTTGTCGAAATCTTAGAGGCGAAGATGAGCGATCCTGAGCTCTCGGTTGAGGATTTGGCAGCTGAGATGGGACTCAGTCGAGTACAATTCTATCGTAAACTCAAGTCTCTAACCAACTATTCGCCCGCCGAATTGTTGAGGAATGCTCGTCTCAAACGCGCAGATACGCTACTCAAGACGACAGAGCGCACTGTTTCAGAGATTTCGTATGACGTAGGCTTTTCGTCACCAAGTTACTTCACAAAGTGCTATCGCGACTACTATGGCGAGCTACCCACCGCCGTACAAAAACGCACTTCAAAGATGCAATAG
>CAYYAA010000098.1:0-7480 GCA_964469875.1 uncultured Bacteroides sp. | reverse complement strand
AACTTTGAAAAATAGCGGTTTTTTATTTGGTCAAATGAATTTGATTGTTTAAATTTGCCGCACTTACTAACAATCTAACTTCTATCGCACATGAAGAAACATAATTTTTACGCAGGCCCATCAATCCTGAGTGAATACACCATTAAGAACACTGCTGCCGCTATTCTTAACTTCGCAGACACCGGTCTGTCTATCCTCGAAGTTTCACACCGCAGCAAAGAATTCCAAGCTGTTATTGATGAAGCAACCGCTTTGGTAAAAGAGTTGCTCGAAGTCCCCGAAGGCTACTCTGTACTTTGGCTCGGTGGTGGCGCATCAACACAATTCTGCATGATTCCGTTCAACTTGCTCCGCAACAAAGCTGCTTACCTTGATACCGGTACATGGTCATCAAATGCCATTAAAGAGGCCCGCTTGTTCGGCGATGTTGACGTAGTTGCTTCTTCAAAAGACGCTAACTACACATTCGTTCCTAAAGACTTCGTTGTTCCGGCTGATGTGGACTACTTCCACTACACCTCTAACAATACAATCTACGGTACAGAAATCCGTAAAGACCCCGACGTAAAAGCTCGCTTGGTGGCTGATATGAGCTCTGATATCTTCTCACGCCCCGTTGATGTTGCTCGCTATGATGCAATCTATGCAGGTGCACAAAAGAATCTCGCTCCTGCCGGCGTGACTATCGTTATTGTGCGCGAAGATGCACTCGGTCATGTTGAACGTCAAATCCCGACAATGCTCGACTATCGTACACACGTTAAGAAGGGCTCTATGTTCAACACTCCTCCTGTACTGCCTATCTTCAGCGCTCTGCAAACATTGCGCTATTACAAACAACTCGGTGGCATCAAAGCCCTTGAGAAAGTTGACCTCGAAAAAGCAGGTATCCTCTATGAAGCTATTGACGGCAGCCGTCTCTTCCAAGGCACTGTTAAAGAGGAAGACCGCTCTATCATGAACGTATGCTTCGTGATGAAACCAGAGTACAAAGAACTCGAAAAAGACTTTGTTGACTTCTGCACAGCTCGTGGCATCGTCGGCATCAAGGGACACCGTTCTGTTGGCGGTTTCCGTGCATCTCTCTATAATGCACTTCCTGTTGACAGTGTTCGCTTCTTGATTAACGCAATGAAAGACTTTGAAGCTCAACATTAATCATTCTTGAACAAAAACATAAGGGCGCATTGAGTCAGCCTCGTGTGCCCTTTTTTATTCACATCTATATTACTTATTTTTAGGCTATAAACTAACTATCATGAAAGTATTAGTTGCCACAGAAAAACCGTTTGCAGGTGTCGCTGTTGACGGCATACGTGAGGTAATCGAGAAAGCAGGTTATACACTTGAATTGCTTGAAAAATACACCGACCGTGATGAACTTCTCTCAGCTGTAGCTGACGCTGATGCTCTTATCGTGCGCAGTGATAAAGTAAATCAAGCAGTTATTGACGCAGCAAAAAATCTTAAAATCGTTGTTCGTGCAGGTGCAGGTTATGACAACCTTGACCTCAAAGCAGCCTCTGAAAGAGGTATCGTTTGTGAGAACACACCCGGTCAAAATTCTAACGCTGTTGCCGAACTCGTTTTCGGTATGACCGTTATGGCTGCTCGCAATATGTATGCAGGTACTTCAGGCTTTGAACTTAAAGGCAAGAAGCTCGGTATTCAAGCCTTCGGTCAAGTCGGTCGCAACGTCGCACGTATCGCCAAAGGTTTCGGCATGGAAATCAGTGCGATTGACCCATATTGTCCTGATGAGGTTATCACCGCAGCCGGTGTTACTCCTGTTAAGGACCTTGCTCAACTCTATAAGGAAAATCAATTTGTTTCAATCCATATCCCGGCAACCCCTGAGACTATTCGCTCTATCGGTTTTGACCTTATTTCATCAATGCCTCGCAACGGTGTCCTTATTAACACTGCACGCAAAGAGGTTGTCGACGAGGACGGTTTGGAACGCGCATTGGAACGTCGCAGCGACTTGAAATATGTTGCTGATGTCCGTCCCGACACTGCAGATCGTTTGCAAGAACGCTTCCCCGGTCGCGTATTCTTTACTCCCAAGAAGATGGGCGCTCAAACATCTGAGGCTAATATTAACGCCGGTATAGCTGCCGCTAACCAAGTGGTCGCTTTCTTGAAAGATGGTGTTGACAAATTCAGAGTAAACTAATTAGCTCAACATAGAAAGCTATAAAATTAAAAGCGAGTCTGCAACGCTGCGGACTCGCTTTTAATTTTATGAAGTCTAAGTTTTTATCTTTGACCTGAACTGTAGTTGGGAGCTTCGCTTGTGATAGATACATCGTGCGGGTGGCTTTCTGCAACACCTGCGTTGGTGATGCGTGTAAATTGAGCGTGGTGGAGCGCTTCGATGTTAGCCGCGCCACAGTAGCCCATACCTGAGCGTAAACCGCCAATCATTTGATATACTACCTCATAGAGTGAGCCCTTATAGGGAACACGTGCTGCGATGCCTTCCGGCACGAGCTTCTTGCTGTCAGTAACGTTGCCTTGGAAGTATCGGTCTTTTGAACCATGTTCCATAGCTTCGAGAGAGCCCATACCGCGATATGTTTTGTATTTACGACCGTTGAAGATGATAGTGTCACCGGGTGATTCTTCAACGCCTGCGAGCATACCGCCAAGCATTACGCTGTCACCACCGGCTGCGAGAGCCTTAACGATGTCGCCTGAATAGCGGATACCGCCGTCAGCGATTACAGGCACGCCTGTGCCTTTGAGAGCATTTGCGACATCATAGATAGCAGAAAGCTGTGGAACGCCGACACCTGCGATGATGCGTGTTGTGCAGATTGAACCCGGACCGATGCCGACTTTTACGCCGTCTGCACCATTCTCAACGAGATATTTAGCAGCTTCGCCTGTCGCGATGTTGCCGACAACAACGTCGATGTGCGGGTATTTGGCTTTAACTTCACGGAGGACACCGATTACGCCTTTAGAGTGGCCGTGTGCGGTGTCGATAACGATAGCGTCAACTCCGGCTTTCACTAATGCGTCAACGCGATCCATACTGTCAGGTGTAACGCCGACACCTGCTGCTACGCGGAGACGACCCAATGAGTCTTTGCAAGCGTTTGGCTTGTCTTTGGCTTTTGTGATGTCTTTATATGTTACCAATCCGATGAGATGACCTTCAGCATCAACAACCGGGAGCTTCTCGATTTTATGACGTTGGAGGATGTCAGCAGCCTCTTCGAGGTTTGTTGATTGGTTAGTGGTAACGAGACCTTCAGAGGTCATAACCTCGTCAATTTTGCGAGCGTGGTCACGTTCAAAGCGGAGGTCACGGTTTGTGACGATGCCGACAAGGATATTGTTGTCATCAACAACGGGAATGCCACCGATGTGGTATTCTTCCATCATGTTGAGAGCGTCTTGAACGGTAGAACCGCGGCGAATGGTTACGGGGTCATAAATCATGCCGTTTTCAGCGCGTTTTACGGTATGTACCTGACGTGCTTGTTCGGCGATTGACATGTTTTTGTGAATCACACCGATACCGCCTTCGCGAGCAATGGCGATAGCGAGTTGCGCTTCGGTCACGGTGTCCATCGCTGCCGATATAATAGGCACGTTAAGAGCGATGTTACGCGAGAAGCGTGTTTGAAGATTAACACTACGGGGGAGAACTTCCGAATATGCCGGAATTAAGAGGACGTCATCAAAGGTGAGACCATCCATTTTCACTCGATCTGCAATAAAAGACATGTGCTTTGGCTTTAGTTTTTATTGCACGCAAAGGTAAGGTTTTTTTGGCAATTTTGACACCAACTCGCCTGAAATTTTAGATTTTTTTGCGTTGAAGCTATCTTTTTGTCGGTATCCATTTATTTGAGAACATTCTCCAAAGAAAAATAGCACCGCGGAATGTCAACTCGACTGCCATTGCTATCCATACACCGCGTAAGCCTACCGTCGGAGCGAGTATTGCGGCAACGGGTATTCTAACGAGCCAAATGCTGCTGAAATTCATGATTGCCGGCAGTAGTGTGTCGCCAACGCCTACCATTGCGCCATAGCATACAATTGAAGCGGCAAACATCGGCTCTGCCCACGCTTGTATGCGCAGTATCTCAGCACCGAGTTGATTTATGGCATCTACAGGTGTCATGAGCTCCATCATCCATGGTGCGCATATATACATAATTGCTCCCATTACGGTCATTATAATCATGCCTAAAGCAACAGTGAGGTGGCAGAAGCGTTTGACAAGGTCTGTGCGACCTGCGCCATAGCTTTGACCTGTCAGTGTCGTTGCGGCATCGCTGATGCCGTAGCCCGGCATATAACATAGACTTTCGGCTGTTACGGCAAACGCATTAGCGGCAATGGCTATTACGCCGAGAGGTGCAACGATTATTGTTACCATTATCTGTGCGCCTGTCAGCAAGGCGTGTTCTGCTGTCATTGGTGTGGCAATCTTGAAGGCTTTAGATAGGATATGTCGCGTTGGAATGTAAGAGCCGTGCTCGGCATGGCGCAACTTCATGCCTTCTTGCTTGAAGCAAAGAAACCACATCATTAGTGCTGCAGTGATACATTCGGCGGCAACAGTTCCGATAGCAGCGCCCAAAATGCCGAGGTCTGCACCGGGAATGTCGAGTGTAAAGCCAAACAAGTTGACAGTGCGAGTCGGAAATATGAGCAAGAAGTTAAATATTACATCTAAAGCACACATCATTATGTTGAGGATGCTTGGCACTTTCATATTACCTGCACAACGCAGCATGCCTCCGCCGAGATAGTTCATCGTTAGCAAGGGTAGGGCGGCTATGAATGTCGCAAAGTACACGGTTGCGCCATGCGCGATATTCTCATTTCCGCCGAGCCAATAGGGTAGCGCACCGGCAAGTGACAGTCCGATTGCGGCGATTATGGCACTAATAATGAGCGAAGACGTTATGCCTTGACGGAGAACGTCACGCGCATCTTTATAGCGCTTTGCGCCTATGTTATGTGCAACTTGAACCGAGAAACCCATTGTCACCATGTGACACATTCCCCAGAAAAACCAGAGACTGCTGTTCATCAGTCCGACAGAAGCGGCTTGGTCGGCGCCAAGTCTGCCGACCATTGAAGCGTCAATATATTGCATTAATATACTTGACAATTGCGCTAAGATAGCCGGTGTCGCTAACTTCATCGTGAGCGCGGCTTGTTGGCGCAAGGTCATGCTTTCGCCGTTTTGAATCTGACTGATGTCTGCCATTAAGTGATGATTAGTTTAGTATTTTTGTGCCGGCAATAGCTGTGAGTGCCTTTGTCAGCACTTGACGTGGACAAGCAATGTTAATGCGTAGATAGCCGTCACCGTCATAGGTTGTGCCTGATGCAAGCCTGACTTTTGCTTCGCTGATAAGGCGTTCTGTGATTTGGTCTGAACTTAGTGCATTATTGCGCACATCAACCCACACCAAATAAGTAGCTTCAAGTCGGCACACAGGTGTGTTCGGGAAGTGTGTGGCAAAGAATTCGCATAGCGTGTGATAGTTATCTGCGAGATATGATTTTAGTTGGTCAAGCCATTCACCTCCATGACGGTATGCGGCAATCAGTCCAACAACGCCGAAAGGATTGACATCGCACACTTCGTTGTCGTTGATGGCGCGGTCTATTGCTGCTCGCATACGCTCGTCAGGCGCTATGATGTTGGCAATTTGCAATCCTGCTGTGTTGAATGCTTTGCTCGGAGAGTTACATATTACAGCGTGTGAAGTAAACTCCTCCGGCAAGGTAGCATAAGAGATAAAGCGGTAGCCCGGCATGACTAATTCGCAGTGAATTTCATCGCTGACGACTATGACACTGTGACGTTGACAAATTTGAGCAATGCGCATCAATTCATCATGAGACCAGACGCGCCCTGCCGGATTGTGAGGATTGCATAGCAGCATAACTTTTGCCGTGGGGTCGGATGCTGCTGCTTCGAGACCTTCAAAATCAATCTCGTAAGAGAAGCCTTCTGGTGTGTCGATGCGGCGCAGTGGGTTGGCAATTTTATGACAACCGTTGTTGCGGATTGACGAGAAAAAGCAGTTATAAGCCGGTGTCTGAACTATAACGCCATCGCCGGGACGAGTGAAAGCCTTGATGATTGCTGAGATTGCAGGAACCACGCCTGAAGTGTAAATCACATGGTCGCGATTGATGCTGTAGTGGTGACGGCATTTAAACCAGTCTGACAAGGCTTGGTAGTATTCATCAGAGACATGGGTGTAGCCGAAGATGCCGTGGTCAACGCGATGATGCAGCGCCTCAATGATTGCCGGTGCGGTGCGGAAATCCATATCTGCCACCCACATCGGCGTTACGCCTTCAGCTGTTGTGTCCCACTTGTAAGAACCGGAGTTGCAACGGTCAACTAATTCGTCAAAATTATATTCCATTTAGTTGACGGTAATGATTTGACAATCGTTAGGCTGAAGACAGTGCTCATCACGAATTATCTCGCCGACAGATTTGACTTTGATGCATCCTGTGCGAGGATTCTTGATGCTTGTGACGTGAGAATTGATTGTAGCGTTAACGCTTGAATCTTCAAAAGCGAGGTCACCGTCAGACGCAATTTCACAGTCCTCCATGACAAGGTCGTGACAGTAGCAGAGCGGTTGAGTTCCGCTGATGCGGCAGCGCACGAGACGCAGGTGGTGAGAGTGCCAGCCGAGATATTCACCCGTCAACTCAGAGTCGTAAACTGTGACGTTTTCAGTGTTCCAAAAGGCATCCTTTGAGTCGATTTTAGCGTTGCGTATTTCGACATTTCGGCAGTATTGAAATGAGTAGTTGCCTTGTTGGTGATAACGGTCGATTGTGATATTTTCGCCGTGCATAAATAGGTAGTCAGCTTTTGCGACTTCAACATCAGTCAATTTGACGTTTCGGCAGTGCCAAAGCGTTTCGGCAGCATCGGGGATTTGCACGTTTTGCAACACAATGCCGTCCATTTCGCGGAACATCTTTGGCGCTTCAACGCGGGTGTCAGTCATGACCAAATCTTTAGAATACCAAAGCGCAGCGCGAGCACCTTCGGTAAACAGACATTTATCGACACAAAAACCGTCAACGTGCCAGAACGGGTACTTGCCCTCAAAACGACAATTAACGGCTTTGATATTTTTACAACATTTTAGTGCGGACTCACCGGCGTGAATTGTACAGTCAACTAATTTTAAATTTTTAGAGGCGAATAGTGGACGCTCGCCGCCGAATTCTTGATTGATTATCTCTTGCATGATTTTGGCTAATGATTTTCGACAACAAAATTAACAAAAAGTTGGCGATTGTGAGTTATACAAAACGTGGAAAAACTATCACAAATAACGACAAATGATAATCTTTAGGTCGCGAAAACCACGGTTTTTAAACCTTTTAACGATTATATTCAGTTATAATGTGTCCCATCTTTGACAGTTCAAACCAAAAATATAGCCGCTTAGCCACTGATAATCAG
>CAYYAA010000097.1:0-7527 GCA_964469875.1 uncultured Bacteroides sp. | reverse complement strand
TACCAAAATAATATATGTTACTAATCTGTTACTGATTCCCATTAAATACACATTTGAATACTTATATTACAGCAATGTTAGTCTAAAATATCCGGTTATTAGCAAAATCGCCACCACGTGCTATTTAACCTTAGTTAACCTATATATTTTGTTGGTTAATTGGTTAGTGGAGTGTTTGTTATGAGAGAGTGTGGTCTGAATTTTTTTTGGATTTTTTTTTGAAGAAAGGGCATTAGCGAGTGGCAAAGGCTGTTAGCCTTTGAACAGGACGGCTTCGCGAGGGCCGGGGTTTCGCGAGGAGCGGGGTGTGTTGTTATTGGTTTAGGAGCTGACGGGCGCGTTCGAGGTCGGATTCAAAGACGATTAGGCGGATGCTGTCAGATAGTGCACCAACAATGCTTGAGACACCGCCAACTAATTGGTTTTCAAGTTCACAGTTAATACCATTGGCTCTCAACACTCCTAATGCAATGTTGGCGTCATAGATATTGCTGAACTCACGTAGAACGACGATTTTATTTTCTTTGTCAGTCATGGCTTTATATGTGTTAGAGATATGTCGGATGATACAAATGTAATAAAAAATCGGGGATGGTCAAAGATTGAGTTGAGTTTTATGTTGTATTTTGTGATTTTGGCATTTGATTTTTGTGATATAGGCATTTTTTATTACTTTTGCATTATCGTTAATAGTTTATATGAAAACTTCTATAATCATACGATTTGTTATATTAGGTATTGTATGGCTCGCTTTAGTATGGACTATAGTAGCGCGCACGCCGCGCTTTACGCTATACACTGCTTTTGTTATAGTAGCATCAGCAATCATCATATTTGTTCCTGTTTATAAAAAGTACGTAAAAAATGGCAACAAGTGAGAACAGCGGTGACACTTTGTTGTCGCATATAGACAGTCCGGCGGACTTGCGTCGTCTCAGTGTAGAGCAATTGCCGACTGTGTGTCAGGAAATCAGAGATTTCTTGATAAGATCACTATCTGCCAACCCGGGACACTTTGCATCAAGCATGGGAGCCGTCGAGCTGACAGTAGCATTACATTATGTTTTTAATACACCATACGACCGCATAGTTTGGGATGTTGGTCATCAGGCTTACGGTCATAAGTTGTTAACCGGAAGACGCGATTTGTTTGAGTCAAACCGCAAGCTCAATGGACTTTGTGGCTTTCCCAATCCAGATGAGAGCGAATATGACACGTTCTCGGCTGGTCACGCATCAAATTCTATTTCAGCGGCTTTGGGTATGGCTGTTGCATCACAGTTGAAGCATGACAGTCCGAGGCGGAATGTTGTAGCGGTGATAGGCGATGCGTCTATTAGCGGCGGCTTGGCATTCGAGGGTATCAACAATGCGGCGAACACGCCAAACAACTTGCTTATTGTGTTGAATGACAATGATATGTCTATTGACCGCAATGTTGGTTCGTTAAATTCATATCTTGCCAATCTGACGGCGTCAAAAAAATATAACGATTTACGCTATCAATTGTTTAACTTCTTTAAGCGTCACGATATGGTCAATGACCGACGTCGCGGTGCTTTGTTGCGATTCAATAATAGTTTGAAGTCGTTGCTTAATAGTCAACAAAATCTATTTGAGGGACTAAATATACGCTATTTCGGGCCTTTTGACGGTCATGATATATCGACAATCGTGCGTGTGCTCAATGATATACGTGATATGACCGGACCAAGAATCTTGCATTTGCGTACAATCAAAGGTAAGGGATATGGACCGGCAGAGGCAAATCCTGCGGTATGGCATGCACCGGGTAAGTTTGATCCTGAGACGGGCGAAAGGAAGTCTGATAATAAGGATTTGCCACCTAAGTATCAAGATGTTTTTGGCAACGCATTGCTCGAATTGGCTCAGAAGAATGATAAGATTGTTGCTATCACGGCAGCAATGCCTTCTGGGACATCGGTAAGCATCATGCAGCATGCAATGCCTGATCGTGTTTTTGACGTTGGCATTTCGGAAGGTCACGCAGTGACATTTGCCGGAGGTCTTGCCAAAGAAGGGTTAATGCCCTACGTAGCAATATATTCAAGTTTTTGTCAAAGAGCATACGACCAGATATTTCATGATGCCGCGCTGCACAAGCTGCCTGTAACGCTGTGTTTAGACCGTGCGGGATTGGTAGGTGAAGACGGAGCGACGCACCACGGCGCGCTTGATATGGCTTACCTACGTGCTATTCCGGGCATAACGATATCATCGCCGCGCTCGGCACAGATGCTGCGAGACTTGCTATATACATCTCAATTGCGTAAAGATGGTGTTTTTGCAATCCGTTATCCACGTGGTCGCTCTATAGACAAGCCGGATATTAACCGCCCGATGCAGCAAATGGCAGTCGGTAAGGGAGAATGTCTCAATGAAGGTTCAGATATAGTTGTCGCTTCTATCGGCCCAATTGCAACAGAAGTCAGCAAGGCGATAGAGATAGTTAAAGAGCAAGGCATCTCAGTGGCACACTACGATATGATATTCGTGAAGCCTCTTGATGAGGATATAATTTCAGAGATTATCCGCAAGTCAGTGCCAGTAATCAGCGTTGAAGACGGCACGGTCAACGGAGGCTTGGGCAGTGCAATAGCTGATCGATTGTCAGAACTAAATGCAGATATCAGCGTTACACGCATAGGCATACCCGATGAGTTTGTGACCCAAGGCACGCCTGCAGAGCTTTACAAACTTTGCGGCATGGATGCACAGTCAATAGCATCGGTAATTATAGAAAAAGTAAAAAATAGACATCAATGAGGATAGTAATTGCCGGAGCCGGCGAAGTAGGCTCGCATCTTGCGAAGTTGCTCTCAAATGAGGAGCAAGACATCTTGCTTATTGACGAGCAAGCCGATAAGCTATCTGTACTTGATGCAAATTATAATTTGATGACCTTTGAAGGTCGTCCGACGTCATTCCAAACCTTGCGTCAGGCGCGTGTAGGAAATTGCGATTTATTTATTGCCGTAACTCCATACGAGACAGATAATATAGTGGCTTGTTCAATGGCAAAAAGTCTTGGTGCGCAATGCACTGTTGCGCGCATTGACACATACGACTTTATGGACCCGGCAAATATGAAGTCTGTAAAGCAGATGGGCGTTGATGAGGTTATCTACCCCGAATATCTTGCAGCTCAAGAAGTTATCACAGCGCTAAATCATTCATGGATACGTCATTGGTTTGAGTTACACAATGGCGAAATTATCCTTGTCGGAGTCCGCATACGCAGTAATGCACCAATTGTCGGGATGCAACTTAAAGAGTTTGCGTCAACCAATCACCAATTTCACGTTTCAGCTATCAAGCGTAACCACGAGACAATTATACCTCGCGGTGATGACTGCATGGAGGAGGGAGATATACTCTATATCACGACGACGCGCAATCATGTTCATGACTTGATAAATTTGTGTGGCAAGGTTCATAATAAGATAAAGAAAGTGCTGATTATGGGTGGCGGCAAGATTGCAGTACGCTTGGTTAACCTTGCATCTGCGGGTCAGTTCAAGTTTAAAATCATAGATAACGACCTCAGTACTTGTCAGAAATTGCCACAGAAATGTCCGGACTGCGAAATCATTTATGGTGATGCTCGCGATGCCGAGTTGCTTGCGGATGTTGGTATCAATGAGACAGATGCCTTCATTGCGCTCACGCCCAGTTCGGAAACAAATATTCTAACCTGCTTAACAGCGAAGAGTTTAGGAGTAAAGAAGACCATAGCCGAGGTCGAGAGTTTGCAGTTTATTTCACAAGCTGAGGGACTCAACATCGGCACTATCATCAACAAGAAACTGTTGGCATCGAGTTCAATTTTCCAATTGCTACTTGATACCGACTCCTCAACATCAAAGTGCTTGGCATTAGCAGATGCAGAGGTTGCAGAGTTGGAGGTTAGACCCGGTTCAAAAATCACAAAGGCCGCAGTCAAGGACCTGCAACTGCCACGCAGCCTCACACTCGCAGGACTTATCCGCAATGGTCATGGACAGCTAATCACGGGTGCGACAGTCATCGAGCCCGGCGACCATGTACTTGTGTTCTGCTTGCTCGGCTCACTACATAAGGTTGAACGTCTCTTCACATAACAAAATATTATAGTGAAATCGTTATTAAATAAACCGCTAATCAACATTCATGCGTTGCTACGCGTTATCGGACTGCTTTTGACAATCGAGGCGGCGTTTATGCTGTTGCCGATTATTGCATGTCTGATTTACGGCGAGAGCGATTGGCTGCCATTCACCTACACCTGCATCGGTACGGGTGCAATCGGAGCGTGGTTATATTTTGGTATCAAGCCCAAGTATTCGACAATGGGAAAGCGTGACGGCTTCTTGTTGACAGCATCCGTTTGGGCAATTTTCTCGTTGTTCGGAATGATACCCTTTATTTTCAGTTCGTGTCCGCTATCAGTGAGTGATGCCTATTTTGAAGCAATGTCAGGCTTCACCACGACAGGAGCGTCAGTCATACCACGCATGGAGGATGTGAGTCATGGCATTCTGCTATGGCGTTCCATAATGCAATGGATAGGCGGAATGGGAATCATCTTGTTCACACTCGCAGTGATACCTATGCTCAATCACTCAGGAGCGGTTCAGATGTTTAACGCGGAGGTCACGGGTATCACTCACGACAAGATACGTCCGCGCATCGGTCAGACAGCTAAGTCGCTGTGGCTTATATACATAGCATTGACAGTCGTTATGATAGGTCTGCTATGGATAGGGCCTATGAACTTTTTTGAGAGTTTATGTCATTCATTTAGCACGATATCGACAGGAGGGTTCTCGACACGTTCAGACAGTATCGCGGCATGGGATTCGCTCTATGTTAAGATAATTGTTTTAGTCTTTATGTTCCTTGGAGGTGTCAACTTCACACTTATATATAAGGCTATCTCCGGGGAGATACGTGAGCTATGGAAGAATGATGTGCTACGCACATACTGCTTCACAGTCTTGACTGCGTGGGTGTTGTTCATGGGTTCAATGCTGTTGCATGGCACATACACAGATAGCGAGAATCTCATTGTAGACTCGGTTTTCCAAGTTGTTTCAACCATCACGTCATCAGGCTTCACAGTCTGCGATTTTGAGACATGGGGCTACTTTGTTATAGCCATAATATTCATATTGATGTTTACCGGTTCATGTGCAGGTTCAACATCAGGAGGTTCAAAACTTGACCGCTGTCTGTACCTCGTGAAGAATACATATAATGAGTTATATCGCTGTATTCACCCCAACGCTATCATGTCGGTTCATATCAATGGTCGTGTTGTAAGTTCAGACCTCGTCAACAAAGTGATAGCGTTCTTGTGTATCTACATCATGCTGATAGGTGCGGGCGGATTAATATTGACAGCCTATGGCGTGACGATAGATGATGCGCTATTCGCATCATTTTCATGTGTCGGCAACACCGGACTTGGATGTGGCATCTTTGGCATTAATGGTTCGTATGCCGTATTGCCGGCAATATGTAAATGGGTGCTTGCGACATTGATGATGATAGGTCGTCTTGAGCTATTTACGGTACTCGTACTCTTTACGCCTGCGTTCTGGCACAGATAACAGCAACTATTTTAAAGTCTACAAAACGATATGCGAAAATATATAATTGGTTCACTCGCTCTATTATTTGCTGCTTGTACACAGACAGCAGACACCTCGACAAAAATGCTGACCGTCAGCATCGAGCCTGAGCGATACATACTTCAACAGCTTGCCGGTGATAATTTTGAGATTGTCACCCTACTCGATAACGGTGCTGATCCAGAGACATACGAGCCGTCAATGTCAAAACGCATGAATGTAGACAAGAGTATCGCATATTTCACAATTGGCGGACTGCCATTTGAGAAGAGCATAGTCTCAACAGTGAGCGATAAAGTCACAATTATTGATCCATCGAAGGGTATTAATTGGCTTTATGGCACACACCATGACCACCATTCAGACGGTGAGGATAATGAAATGGCAGACCCCCACACATGGATTTCGCTAAAAAATATCCGTGTGATTGCAACAAATATGGCTGACGGTCTCAAACAGATTGATGCTGAGAATGCCGAGAGTTATGACAAAAATTTGCAACATTTTTTGGCACACATTGACTCATTAGACAGCGATTTTGCAGAACGTCTAAGGGCAGTGTCACACAAATCATTCGCGATATGGCATCCGTCACTAAGTTATTTTGCACGTGACTACAATCTCAATCAGATTGCTGTAGGACAGGAGAGCAAAGAGATTTCGCTCAATTCTCGCAAAAAGATTATTGAGACAGCGGTTAGTGATAGTGTTCGGGTATTTTTCTATCAGCAAGAATATGATCCGCGACAAATTAATAGCATCAGCCAAGCGATAGGCTCACGCCTTATCAAAATCAATCCGCTCAATTATGATATTGAGAATGAACTAAGTACGATAGTCAATGAACTCACAAAATAATCCACTGATTGTACTCAACGGCATCACGCTGCAGCGTGAATATCGCCGTGTGCTGACCGACATCAACCTCAGCATCAGCAAAGGTGACTTCTTTGCCATCACCGGACCCAACGGCGGAGGCAAGACGTCCTTGCTGCGTATCATCCTAAAACTGATGAAACCTACGTCGGGAGAGATCACCTACTATAACAATGGACAGGTCGTTGACACTCTGCCTATTGGCTATTTGCCACAGAAAAATCAGATAGATTCTCACTTCCCGATTTCGGTCAGCGAGGTCATAGCGTCAGGTTTGCTCAATACACCCGGCATTACAAAGGACGAGTGTAAGGAGCGTGTCGACAGCATACTACAGCTTATCGAATTGAGCGAGTTTCATGACCGTCCGATAGGCCGGCTGTCAGGAGGTCAATTGCAGCGCACGCTACTCGGGCGCGCACTTATCAGCCGGCCGGAGGTGCTGATACTTGATGAGCCGTTGAGTTATATAGATAAGCACTTTGAGGCACACCTTTATAAGATAATAGCTGAGTTGTCAGGCCACACGACAATACTGCTTGTATCGCACGAAATGTCAAAAATTGCATCAATGGCGACACGCCACATAATTATAGATAACCACTTGACTGAGTGCACTGCAGCTCATCACTACATACACACGGAATGTGATGATGAGTGCGAGGAATGAAAAAAGGTCTTGCATATTAAAAAATTTGTTTGTAACTTTGCAGTGCAAAAGCCAAGAGGCGTGCACGGCGGGGCGTAGCGCAGTCCGGTAGCGCACCTGGTTTGGGACCAGGTGGTCGCAGGTTCGAATCCTGTCACCCCGACAAAAGAGGCGATGAGTTTTTCAACTCATCGCCTCTTTTTGCGTGACTCGGCGGCAGACGGGGGCTCTGCTGACTGGCAGCGGGAACAAAGGCTGGTAGCCTTTGAACTGAACGGCTCCGCGCGGGCCTATGCGGCAGCGCGAGAGCCATCCCGGCTCTCGCGAAGTCACCGGGCTATTTGACGGTTATTGTGATTGGGGTGAGGT
>CAYYAA010000096.1:0-7746 GCA_964469875.1 uncultured Bacteroides sp. | reverse complement strand
TTTTTGCAGCTACGCTGATTTTGATGCGAAAATCGGCTGTTGGTTTGATAGTTAGACGATATTCATTGTCTTTGACTAAATCTTTGAGATATAAACTGTTGCCATCGTCAGACATAGTTACGTCTGTCAGCACGACAGGGAGTGTGCGGTCATCGTCAGAAATATCGAAAAAGAAATATTCGCCACGGTCGTTGTTTAGATTGAAGAACATTGTTGTCCCTGTAGCAACGAAGTCTGCGATGTACTCTTGAGCATTGTTATCCCACAATAGATCGGTCTTGTTTGCAGTTCGATTATTAAAAATCACATTAACAGCACCATACCATGCGGTCTGATAAGTACAACCGATGTTATTCGAAATTTTTAGAGACGTAGGCGTTCCGTCATCATCCGTTGAAAGATTTAGCGTGTAATAGGTATTGTTTGCGCCTGAAAAATATTTGTAGGATATATTCTGATTTGTCTTATTTAGAGAATAGTCAGTATCGAGATCTAAATCTTCATCTGATTGAATATCAAACCATTTGGGGCTGGATGTCGCCGGGGCTTCGAGTAGCTTTATATTGATTTCGGATTGAGTTGAATTGCAGACGAAAGGGAGAAACAGCTTGCCGTCAGTAGTTTTTATAAATTTAGCAGGCTTGGCTTGGTCATAAGATTTGCCGTTTATTTTGCCGTTGAAGTAACATTCGGCGTTGGCTTGTAGGAGAGGTAAGAGTATGGTAATGAATAGGATTAGTCTATTCTTCATGGGGCATAGTGTGAGTTAGTGTAGTGTTGAATTTTGTGCTACAAAGTTACGATAAAGTTACAATTGTTACAATATTTTAGGTAAATAAATTGACCGTGATAGACGAAAAAGTTGGATAAGTGGTGATGGAGAAGCTAAAAACCGGATAAACTAACTAACTTTTCGGCTCTGTTTGATATTAAATCAAAGTTTTTATTTATCTTTGTCGCAAAGCTTAAACGATTAAAATCATGAAAGAATCGATATTGATACCAAATAAAGAGGAATTCAAATTAAATATAGAATTCTATGTATTTGTCGAGAATGGATTATACATCTCGTATTGTCCATCCCTTGATATATCAACATCCGGAGAAACATATAACGAGGCAATCGGAAATTTTTATGAAATGCTACAATTGCACATAGAATGTTGTACAGACAATAACACACTGTACGACGACTTAAAGTCTCACGGTTGGAAATTGGACGGTGAAAATATATTGCCACCATCATTTATGACTTTAATGGAAAAGCCTGAGATGAGTAAGTTGATGCAAGGTAATATCGGCTTTGAAAAAATTGTGACATCGGCTCGTATTCCAGTAGCAGTATGAGAAGTTTAGCCAATATCACCATAAGAGAATTTAGAGCAGTCCTTGTATATCTGGGACTTAGCAATACTCGAAATAAAGGCGGTCATGAAGCGTGGATAAAAGAAGGCATGACGCGTCCGGTTATATTCCAAACTCATGTTGAGCCAATACCTGAATTTATCATCCGAAATAATCTTAGAAACATAGGAATAAGCAAAGAAGAATTTCTTGCAATATTGGAGCAATTGTAATTGATATCTATTTTGTTTGCCGTAAGCAAAAAATAAAGCGAGCCTTCCTGTTGGGAAGGCTCGCGCTCTATTATTGACCAGAAGCAGAGGTATATTTAGCGAGTTTTAAGGTACTCGAGAGAATTTTTTGCTAATGTCAAGACGTTGTCTTGGTAGCTGTTGTTCTTGGGATGTGCTGAGATGTCGGGAGTTCCGTCCTCATTCTTCATTGAGAATTCGCAGCCACCATTACCGATGCAGAGGATTGTACCTTTGAATTCGGTATTGCCTTGTTGAGCTTCCCAGATGTTGAGCTGTGAAATCCAGTCAATTTGAGAGTCCCAAGTGCCGAGGGGATAAATGCCGTAGACATTAGTCAATGTGGTGTAGCAATCTTCATCTTGATTTCCGAGGCCTGTAAGGGCACTAGGAATGTCGAAGAATAAGCAGTTGTGGTCTTCAGTCCAACCCGGGCCTTTGAAAGGTACGAGCTTGCAACGATCATTAGAAGTGATTGTCAAGTTGCGGTAAATCGGGTGGTTAGAGTGGTCCTTTGTGAACTTGCTACCGGGGTTGAGAGAGATGGCAGTGTTCCAAACGTCGCCATTGTAACCTCCGGCAGAAGTACCGATAGCGTTAGAAGCTTTGAGTAAGTCTGTCTGGATGCGTCCGAGAGTGCCGATGTATACTGTGGCGTGGCTCCAGAGTAACAAGCTACCGCCTTTGGTGTACCAATCTTTGATATAAGGAGTCGCACTTGTCACAACATCAGGCATTTGGAATACGGCAGCAGCGTCAACACCTTCGAGGTCGCGAAGCCAGAAGAGAACGCGGAATGCATCGAGGTCGTTGTCAGACTTGATGTCACCGAAATAAACATATTGAGCTGTTGGGTAGGTTTCGTGAGTCCAAAGCCAAGCACTTGCTTCATCGTCATCGCCATTAGCAACGAGTTCTTCGGGAGTGGGGTATATGCTGAGGAATCCGATAGCAGTCTTGCCGATGCGTAATGTTGTGCTTACCGGGAGAGACTTGCCTTCGTTGTTGACAGCGGTGAGAGTGACTGTCCATTCTTCCTCATAGACAACATTGCTGATGGTATAACTTGTAGCTGATGCTTGTAAAGTCTCGTTGATAGTGCGAGAACCGTTTGTGGCATTGAGCTCGATAGATGTTGCTGATTCATTAGCAGTCCATTCAACGAGGGCATCATATCCACCGGCCTTATCAACTTGAGACATTGTGAGGCCTGTCATCTTAGAAGCACCGGGGCGGCGATATGTCTTGACCACGCCCTTAGAGAGGTTAGTGCCATCGGTGAGCTTGAATACATAAGTATATTCGATATTGGTGTCGATACTCTTGTGAGTGAATGTAGTACCTTCGGTAGTCTCTGAACTTGAGAGAACGCCGTTGACATATGTATTGACTTGCATTTGGTTGCCATTTTGAGCGGGCCATGACCATACGTAGTCATCACCAACCAAAGCACCTGTAATAGATTCGGCATCAATCGGAGCCAACTTAGGAGCTTGGATTTCGTAATCCTTGTCTTGACAAGCTGTAGCGAAGACTGCCAACAGCAACATTATGATGGAATATTTTATGGATTTCATTGTAGTAGAAATTTATTAGTTATAGCCTTTGTTTTGAACATACAAGCCGGGCACATAGTAGAGTTGGTTGTAAGGAATTGGGTAGAACTCGTTCTTGCCGGGAGTATAGTGAGCGTCTTGGAGGTATTGAGCATAAGATTGACCGTCATACTCAACATTCTTTTCAGTTTCGAAGTAAGCGTTGAGGGTAGTAGAGGCGATGCCCCAGCGACGGAGGTCGAAGTATCTGCTGCCTTCCATTGCGAGCTCGAGGCGGCGTTCCCATTGTACGCATTTGCGAGCAATCTCTTTAGTAGAGAAATAGTTAGAAGGATAGAGAGCGATTTCGCAATAGTCAGTTGCGTAGCTGATGTGTTTGCTGATAGAGTTAGCAGCACGTTGACGAATTTCGTTCACGATTTGGAGAGCGTCATTGAGTTGACCGAGTTCGACAAGAGCTTCGGCACGCATGAGCATAACGTCTGTATAACGGAATACGTAGTCGTTCATTGCGAAGGCTTGCCAAGAACCGTTATATGTTTCACCGTTAGAACGTTGCGGAACTTCTTTGAGAGAAGCATAGTATCCGTAAGTGTTAGGAGTACGAGAATTGTCTTTTGTCATAGTGTAAGCAGCTTCGTACTTGTAAGGCCAAGATGGCATGCCAACAGTGTGGAACAAACGCGGATCCCATTTTTGAGAACTTGCAACACCTTGAACGGGGTAGTCAGTAGAATTGTTGTAAGAGTCAAACATTGGCAGACCGTTTTGAGTCTTGAAGGCGTTTACGAGATTTTGAGACGGTTTGTGGAAGTCCCAACCGCAAGACCAGATGCCCCAGCAACCGTTGAGGAGGTTAGACCAGTTAGCACGACCATATTGAGTGTTATCATCGGCATAGTCAGATGTTTGGACAGCGAAGATAGACTCTTTAGAGTTCTTGTATTCAGGGAGGAAGATGTCACCGAAGTCTTCGAGATAGCCGAAGCGAGAATTCTTAACGACGTCGGTGTATTCTACAACCTTTTGCATATAAGCAGTGTTGATGTGACCTACGCCGGTAGATGCTTCGTAACCGTCACCCCAAGCGAGGTTGAGGTAGCATTTGGCGAGGTAAGCAGCGGCAGCGATGCGATTGGTGCGGCCACCACCATCAGGAGCTTCGTCGGGAAGATTGTTGTAAGCGATTTCGAATTCACCGATAACCTTTTGGAATAGTTCTTCGTAAGTAAATTCGTCGTTGCGAACAGATTCGTGAGCGTTAGCTTTGAATACATCCTCGTCAATCCAAGGGATTTGGCGGAACATAGTCAACAACTTGTAGTAGAAGTGACCGCGAAGGAAGTGAACTTCAGCGTTGCGACGTTTGGCAGTCTCTTCACCGAGGACTTCATCACCGTTTTGCTCGAGAGCCACGAGAGCGCGGTTGCAGCGAGAGATTGATCGGTATAGGTTGTACCAGAGAGCATCGAATTCGCCAGGGGTAGAAGTCATGGTAGTCCAAATTTCCATGGGGTGGTAACCTGTGTCGGTAGTACCTGAGCCACCTTTGAGGCAGTCATCGCTGCCGAGGTCGCCGTAAGTCCAGAGGTTCATCGGGCAGTCATACCAGCAGTCGCCGAGAGAAGCGTAAGCAGCTGTGACCATTTCTTCGGGTTGGGTGTAAGCGAGGTCTCCGTCAATAACGCCTGTTGGCGGAACGTCGATAAAGTCGTTGCATGAAGATGCAGCAAGAGCTAAAGAAGCTGCAAATAATATCTTTGATAATTTCATGATTTTCACGATTATAAGTTATGAGAAGTGAATTAGAATCCGACTTGTACACCTACAGTCAAAGAAGTCGGGATAGGATATGCCCAGTTGGCATTTTCGGGGTCAGAGCAAGTGAGACTTGAGCTCTTGATTGTCAAGAGATTTTGACCTGAGACATAGAAACGAGCGTTAGACATGCCACACTTGTTGAGGATGCGCTCTGGAAGTCGGTATCCGAGTTGGAGTGTGCGAAGTTTAGCGTATGAACCATTTTCAACGAAGTAGCTTGATGCACGGCCTTCGTCACCTGTGTTGTTTGTGGTGAGGGCGGGGATTGTAGAAGAAGTGTTGTCAGCAGTCCAAGCGCCTAAGAGGCGATTGCCCTTGTTGCTACCTGCATCAGTCAAGCTCCAGAAGTCTGTTTGGAATTTTTGGTTGTTGTAAACATCTTGACCGACAACGCCTTGCCAGAACATTGTGAAGTCGAAGTTCTTATATTGAAGTTCGATGTTAAGACCGAAGTTGAAGTCAGGTACGGGGTTGAGAATCCAAGTTTGGTCATCGGCATTGATGCGTCCGTCACCGTTAAGGTCGGCATATTTGAGACCGCCAACGCGGGCATTGTCTTGACCTGAGGCTAATACTTCTTCTTGGTTTTGGAACAAGCCTTCAACAACGTAACCTACAACAGAGCCGTAAGGCTTTTTAGATTGGACAAGGTTCTCGGTGGTTGTGTGAGTGTAAGAACCTGTTGTTGTTTCGGGTAAGTAAGTGACGTGGTTGCGATAGAAGTCGAAGTTTGCGTTTACTGTGTAAGCGAGGCCGCAAGCGAGACGATCGCGATAGCCTACAGAGAACTCCATACCCCAGTTGCGAAGAGAAGGACCGTTTAGCCAAGAAGCACCACCTTCACCCATTGAGCCAAGATAAGCCGGAGAGATAAGCATATCCTTAACATCCTTGATGTAAGCGTCATAAGTGCCGAAGAGCTTGTTGTTGAATAAACCGAAGTCGATACCGGCGTTGTATTGGATTGTTGTCTCCCATTTGAGGTTGTCGTTAGCTGTTTGGCTTGCGATGTAACCAGAGGGGAAGATACCTGATTGTTGGAGCATGAGGTCATAAGCTGTAGAAGTGATGCGGTCACTACCGTAGTCAGCTACGTATAGAGCGTAACGAGCGGTGTTAGAGATGGCTTGGTTACCTGTTTTACCCCAAGAAGCGCGGATTTTCAAATCGTTGAGCCAGTGTTGATTGAGGTTTTGAGAAAGACGATAACCGAGAGTAGCTGCGGGGAAAGTACCATAGCGGTTATTCTTACCAAATCTTGAAGAACCGTCACGACGGATTGTGAAAGAAGCGAGGACTAGGTCCTTCCAGTTATAATCGACTTTGCCGAAGAAAGATACGAGTGCATAAGCTGATTGATTACCGGTAGACTTTTCAACGCCGGTAGAAGCATCTGGCCACATATAGTCAGGAGTCTCGATTGCGTAGTCTTCGTTGTAGCCTGACATGTCGACACGTGTTTGGCGGAAGAGTTCAGAACCTAGCAAAACGTGGAAGTTGTGCTGCTTGTTGATGTCGAAGTCGTAGTTGATAGTGTTAGACCAAGTCCATTTGCTATCGTTTGCTTGCGAGAGGGTTGTAGAGTTGGTATCGTTGTTGACGATGTCGCTGTGGAATGTGTAAGTGTATGAGTGTATGAAAGATGCATCGTAGTCAAGACCGAAGTTAGAGCGGAAAACGAAGTTCTTGAAAGGCTTGATGTCTACGTAAGCATTACCGAATATACGCCAGATTTTGAGAGAGTTGTCGCGATTGAAGTAGAGTTCGCGCAAGGGGTTCTGACGGTCGCTCATACCACCAACGGGGCCTGCAAATGTTTCGCCGTCTTCTTCGTAAACCGGGACTGTCGGAGACATCTTCAAAGCGTTTTCCATCGGAGAGCAGTCGACTTGGTCGGTGTAAGTTAATGTGAAGTTTTCGCCTGCGGTAATCCATTTAGCGATGTTGTATGAAGAGTTCATACGAGCGGAGATGTTTTCGAAATTGGTGTATTTCAAAATACCTTCGTTCTTCTTGTAACCGAGAGAGAAGAGAGATGAACTGTTCTCGTTTGCGCGAGAGATAGAGATGTCGTAGTTCTGAGAGAAACCGGTGCGAGAAATTTCGTCTAACCAATCTGTATCGCTGTAACGCATTGTGCGCTTAGAGTTGATGTATCCGTCATAGAGACCGTTTACGGTATAGTTTTGATATTGACCTGTTTGAGGATTGTAAACCGAAATCGGAGTGCCGTTTGAAGCATTGAGAGACAGACCGTAATTGCTTGCGTAAGCTACGGGGTCAAGACCATCGTTGAGAGCGGCTTGAGCCATTGCTGTTGCATATTGACCTGTATTACAGAGGTCCATTGTAGATTGGTTGGTGTAGAATTGTGCGGTGACGTTGGCAGAGAAGTCGACTTTGACTTTGCCTTCGTTAGCTTTGCCCTTCTTGGTAGTGATGATGATGACACCGTTTGCAGCGCGTGAACCGTAGATAGAAGCGGATGCTGCGTCCTTCAAAACTTGCATGCTCTCGATGTCATTCATATTTAATGAGTTGAGTGATGATGTAGTGGGCACGCCATCAATAACGTATAAGGGGTCTTGTGAAGCATTGAATGAACCTATACCACGTATGCGGACTGTACCTGAACCGGAGGGAGAACCGGTACCGGATACTGTCATACCTGCGACTTTACCTTGTAATGCTCGCATCGGGTCGGTGTCTGATGTCGTTTGCAGTGACTTGAGGTCTACGACAGAAACCGAACCTGTCAAGTCTGCTTTCTTTTG
>CAYYAA010000095.1:0-8044 GCA_964469875.1 uncultured Bacteroides sp. | reverse complement strand
TAACCTTCTGATCCGTAGTCAGATGCTCTATTCAGTTGAGCTAATGAGCCGTTGGATTTATTTCCGTTTTGCGAGTGCAAAGTTAGCTGATATTTTTGACCTGACCAAATTTTTCAGCAACTTTTTGCGAACTTTTTTGTAATATTTTCTTAACCTCTTGCAAATCAATGGTGTAAAAAATAGTGGTCAAACTCGCAGCTTGACCACTATACAATTTAATAACTAACAAATTTCAGTTGCCTATACTGATTCTATTCTGCTTCTTCTTTGCCCCAACTATTCACATTGCTGACTGTGAATGAAATGGGTTCTATTAGACTGTTGTCACCATTGGTATTAACGTCAATCACGTAGGTATAGCTGTAACCGGGTAGCATCTTGACATCGCCGAGTTTGAACTCTTTTTCGACGTCGTAAGTGTGATATGTTCCGTTGTTTACAGCCGCTTTAAGTTCAAAGTTGACAACAGCAGTGTAGGAGATTGCTCGGTCTGATATAGGTATCAAGTATTTGATATTGCTCTCAACTTGACCATTTGTAAAGCTCTCGTCTATGCCGCCAAAGTCAAGCGTTGCGGTTTTAGCATTGCTAATGTCCCATGTCGCATCGGCAATGTTGCTTGACAGAGTGATTTCGCCTTTGTCGTATGTGTCAACAATCCTGATATCTTTTACTGAGATAGCGACTGACGCGGGATTGTCTGACGCACCGCGGAATTTGAAATTCACCCGAGATAGGAGATGTGAGAATGTAAACTCTACAGTCGGGTTGTCTGATTGTTTACCTGTTGCGGACTTAAAAGCGTATATTAAGTCTTGCTCACCATTCGCATAAACTGCGCCGTCATTAAGAGACGCAATGTTTGTGAAGGTGATTTTACCTTTAGCGTAATCAACAGCGCCGTTGTTGGACACATTTTCAAATGTCCAGTTGGCATTTGTTGACGGTGAAATGGCATGAAACTTGTAGGTCTTGCCCTTCTCCCAATACTTTACATGGTTATAAGACCAAGCACTACTGTTTTCACGGGATAGCAACGAACCTCCGGCAGTCACTTTTTCACCATCGAATAATGTCGCCCATTGGTCGGCGTTTTCCGCGGTGTAACCATAGACTGTGAAGTCCTTGATATTACTGTTCGTAATATCCTCGGTTCTCGATTTGTTTACATAGGTTTCAAACGAGATAGCGTCTAATGTGTTGACCTGTGGTTGGTCAACGCTGTCATCGGCACTGCAAGATGAAATCATAGGAGCGAGTGCCAACAAAAGCAGATAATAGCACTTCATATATTTCCCTAATTTTTTGTTATTACATTGGCAAATTTATAGACTAAAATCGGCTTGTCAATAGTTTCTGAGTTAATTTTTATAGATGTATTTACATTGTCTAACTTGTAATTTTATTGTAATAATTATGCAATCAAATGGTTATAATTTCAAACTTATTAACAGTTGTTATCAGTGCTCAGAAGTTTATGCTTTATAACAAACTTGTAATGGCTTCGGTTGCTCGGATTTTCTTTAATCTTGAAATGTTAAAATGAAATTTTTTCAAAAATTTTTATTGCATAAAGCGCTGTAATATAGCTAAATGAGCGGATTAATAAAGGTTAAATAGCACGTGGTGGTGATTTTGCTACTCTTTTCGGGGGTTGGCGGTTGTAACTTTGCAGTGCCTTTCACACAAGAGAACATTGACATGGTTTTGTTTGCGCGGTGTTATCAGTCGGCCGGAGAACACGGAAGAAAGCTGAGGTAACATCGAAGTTACAAAGGTGTAACTCATGTTGCGCACATCATTTTTAAGGTTAAACTCGAATTTTATTATAACATGGATAAAAAGAGGCAGCTACTACCCACGGCGAGGGTATGTAGCTGCCTCTTTTTATTTTTAGTCTGTGCTATATCGTTTTGAGTGATAAGATTGTGCGACTGAGACGTGCTGCGGCTTCTGTTGCGGATTGTGGAGCTCCCTCGCCGGGAAGCATTGTGGAGATGTATGACGGATTGTTGATGCCGTCTGCAACGCGTCCTCCTATGGCGATAAATGGCACACCGTGGGCTTGTGCCGCAGTGCACACCGCATTGACAACTTTTCCGGCGGCAGTTTGTCTGTCAATAGAGCCTTCGCCCGTGATAACCATGCTGACATCTTGCCAATTAATTGAAGCGTGCTGCAGTATGAAGTCAGCACCGGGTTGACACTCTGCGCCTAAAGCCGTGGCGAGAGCATAGCCGATGCCGCCACCTGCGCCGTCATATTCTGAACTTCTGCCGTGACTTGTCAGCTCGCTGAGCTTGCGCAGCGCGCGTTCTATAATTGCCATATCTTCTATGGTAGCACCTTTTTGCGGAGCAAAGGTGAGCGCCGAAATTGCGCCGTCATACAGTCCTGCTTTAACGTCAATTAATCCGATGATTTTGTTGACGAATCTATAGTCGGGTAGCTCAATTTCAGTGACTGAGCGGAGTAGGGCGGGGGTGATTGGCGCTGTTATGATTTCGCCGTTGGAGTCGCGAAATATAGCGCCAAGTGCTTGCAACATTCCGGCTCCGCCGTCAGATGTGGCAGTGCCGCCAACGGCAATATATACTCGCTCTACGGCTTCGTCTTGTGTCATGAGCTTTACGGCTTTTCCCAAATCGAAACTTGAACGGTCGATAACCGATTGCTTGAGCATATCAAAGTTATCGCGACCGACAATTTCTGCCGAGACAATCAAGCGCGAGTGTTTATCTAAAATGTAGCATCCACATTTGTCGGCTATCGGCATTGCGGCGAGTGCTTCGGCTGTACCTTCGCCGCCGTCAGCCATCGGCAGTGTGACAATGTCGTCAGTGACACCGCGGCTGCGCAATGCTTCTGTGATGGTTGATGCAACTTGTGCAGCGGTGAGCGTGCCTTTAAACTTATCGGGTGCGAGTAAAATCATATCTTGCGATTTTGGCGAAAGAGGATGCAGAAACTTGTCAGATGTGTCTCGGCATCAGTGGTGAGTGAGAAGTCGAAGTTGTGCTTGCGCAGGATGTCGGCGATAAGCATTAGTCCTAATCCGCGGTCTTGGTGCTTTGTTGAGAAGAATGGCGTGAAGAGTTTAAGAGCATTGTCGGCTGAGATGCCGTGGCCGTTGTCGATGATGCTCAGTGAGTTTTTGTCAGTCTTAATGATGATGTTTCCGGCTGCATTGCCGATACTCTCAACGGCGTTCTTTATGATGTTGACCAATACGCGGTCAATGAGCATAGTGTCTAACTCAATGCTTAAATCCTTGTCGGTAAGTTCTGTTGTTATAGAGATATTGTCAGGAGCGAGGTGTCGCAGGCTTGGCAGCACTTCGGATATGAATTTATTTACATCTGTATGTACAAAAGTCGGTGCCGGCAGTTTGACAACATCGGAATATCCTTTGACAAAAGCGCAGAGCTTGTCGCAACTGTCAATTGAGCTTTCGATGGTTTGCGTTAAGAGTTTATCGTCTTGATGAATATCTTCGAGTGACTGCAAGACCGAAGTGACACTGCCCAAAGTGTTGTTTACCTCATGACCTACTGTTCGCACTATTTTGTTGAAAACGGCAGTTTCCGCTTTTAAAATTTCATCGGTTAGTTGTTCTATTTGATAAAATGGTCGTTTAAATCCGCTCTCCATAAAGAAAGAGCGAGAGCAACGATAAATCTGCGATTGTCCGGAACGTATGACTTGTGCTTCGCCGTCGGTCAGCGAATTGAGTAGCGTGTTAATTTCCGGTGTAATCATTGTGTCATAAGCCTTGTTGGTTTGAACGATGTTACCGTCAAAATCGCAAATGGCAATGCCCATCGGTGACGCTTCAACTAATTTTTGAAGGAACGCATTTTGCTCAATGTTTTTTGTGCGTTCATTTTTCATGCTGTCCATGAGTTCATTGAACAACTTGACAATCTTGTCAGCGTCATATTGCCCGACAGCGCGAAGTCGGCTTGAATAATCTTGCTCTTGTAGTAGGTATAACCCGTTTTGGATTGTTCGCAGTGGCACGGCTACTGACTTGTATGCGAGGATAAATGTCACAAGCGTGGCTAATGCGGCAAGGACTATCCAATACCACTGTGCCGAGACCGCTATGCTCGCTATAAGTGCGATGATGGCGATAATCTGGAGGGAGAAGTAGAGAAGATATTTCATTGCTGTATTCCGAATTTTTCCATGCGACGATAGAGGGCTTGGCGCGAGATGCCTAATGACGTTGCGACTTGCGAGAGGTTGCCGTTGCATTGTTTTATCGAATCTAAAATGGCATCGCGCTCAATCTCGTCAAGTGTTTTTGCCTTAAAGTCATCGGCTGGGTGCTTCGTGTCCGCGAGTATGCGTTTGATTTTTGCCACGAAATCGCGGTTGTTCCAGGGTTTTGTTATGAAGTCTACTGCGCCGTAGTTTATGCCTTCGACAGCCAATGGGATAGTGCCCCAAGCAGAAATCAGAATGACAGGGACGTCTGGCGTTAGGATTTTGATTTTGCGCAAAATCTCAATGCCTTGCACTCCGGTTGTTGTCAGGGTGAGGTTCATATCGAGAATGACCATATCAATGCCGCCGGCACGTACTGCCGCCAAGCAGTCAGCCTCGTTTGAGACTGCTGTAAAGTCATATTTTGCTAATCTAAGCATTAGCCCGATTGATTGCCTGATGGCGAGGTCATCATCTACGATTAGTATCATGCGGATTAAATTTTGTCACAAAAGTAATAAAAATAATGCAATTAGCTTGCTCACATTTTTACAAGCCTTGCGATGTCGGCATTTATGTCGCAGTGATACTGCCAATCATAGAGCGTGAGTGAGCGCAACTGATACCAGTAATTCCAATATTTATATAGCTCGTTGACATATTCGCGGCGAGTTTCGTCCTTGGTGACCTGTGAGTCGTTGAGGTCAAGAGTTGAGATTTTGCCTATGAGATAAGTCTCGACATTTGTTGTATAACGACGTTGTGCAATCTCGTTGGCACGGACGGCGATGTTGAGCTGTGACTGCTGGTTGGTGAAGCGTTCAACAAGGATAAAAAGTTCTTGGTTGAAGTCCATGGTCTCGCGACGCAGTGTGCTTTGGGTTACACGGCGATTGCTCTCCGCAACTTTTACTTTGCCGCGGCGTTTGCCCCAGTCGAGAAGCGGAACAGAGAAACCGATTGACGCAATTTCGTTAGACCTCAGATGATTGTATGCTGCATTGAAATTGTTGTCAGTGCCGGTGTAGCCGATTTGTACAAATAAATTTATCTCGCGCATATCGCCTTTTGCTTTTGCTACTTGATAGTCGGCTTCGAGTTGTCGGCGCAGCATATTCTTGGCAAATTTATTGTTTGCCAATGCCTTGTCTATTGCTTCGTTAAAAGTTATGTCAACATTTGGCACTTCGGTAGGTATCTCAGGAATTATCTCAACGTCTTCATCGAGATTGAGGAAAGCTCGCAGTTGGAACATATCAGATTTCAGCGTGCTTGTGTAGTCGGTTAGTGATGAACGAGCATCGAGGACGTTCAACTCCATTTGCAGTAAATCGTTCTCACTGATTTGCCCCATTTTGCGTTTCTCTATAGCTACGGTGTATAGCTTCTCGGCGTTTGCAAGGTTCTGACGAGCAATATCAACGTTCTCGCGGCTCATTATAAGTGAGAAGAAATATTCGACGGTTAGTCTTGCCACGTCCTCGGTGTCGCTGAGAAACTGAGCCTTAGCTTCGGAATATTTGACCGGCTCGATGCGCGCATCCCATTTCATCGTGTTTACGCCTAATATCGGTTGGTTAAGGGTTAGCGCGAGTGGAATGCTCATGAAGCGGTTATATGAACCGTTGTCAAACTGTCGTAAGTAGTCGAGCGAGGAGTTGAGCGAAATCGTACCACCTGTTAGGCGGATATTTTGTGTCACAGATAGTTGACCTATTGCTTCGAGAGCTTTTGAACGCACAAAGCTATACTCGCCGTTTTCATTCATGTATGATGAATATTGGTTTGTATAATAAGGTGCGGTTGCAGTGAACGACACTTCCGGCAATTGGTCGGCACGGAATGTGCGCCACTCCCAGTAGGCAGTGCGCAGTTCGTCGAGAGCCTCGGCAGCATCAACGCTGTTGACACGTGCCATGTCTATAGCTTCTTGGAGTGTCAGTGAAACTTCTCTTGCCGCCATTGTTGACGGCAAGAGAAGAATAATCAAAAGTCTAAAAAAGCTGTTTATCATTGATCTTTAAGAGCATCTGCGGGTTGAACTTTCATCGCACGGCGTGCCGGGAAATATATGCCTGCCACAATCATTATAGCTAAGACGAGTATTGACAAGACGTAAGACACGATGTTAGGCAAATTACTGTTGGAGATTAATTCGGAGCGAATTTCGACAGTTACATCAGTAATGAGCAGGTAATAGTAGATTGGAGTGTATATGATTACGCCAATCACTAAGAGTATGAGACCCTCGCTGATGAGACGGCTGAAGATTTGTCGAGGAGTAGCGCCGTTGACTTTGCGCAAGGCTATTTCGGGCACACGTTGCTGAGTGCGGAACCAGAAAGAGCCGAGGAAGCCGAGAAAGACTGCGACCAATAGGAACACTGCACAGACGGTGATGTTGCGTTGAGTGATGACTATGTTGCGTTGACATTCCTCACGGCTTGATTGGAGTGAGCGCATGTTGGAGATGTAGACATTGCCTTGCTGAAGGCGTTTTGAATCAAGTGACTCTATGAATTTGTTTGTCATGCCGGGCTTAACGCGAACAATCAAATCTTCAGGTTCAATTGTCCCGCGCGAATTTTCGAGGTTGTGGATAATGCAGCCGTTGCAGCCTTCGTAGTCGTCGCGCCAAATGCCGTAAGATACTGCGCCAACGTGTTCGACATGGGTTGTATCCAACATATTTAATACATCCTTGTTTGCGAATTTATATGGATCGTTTTTATTGGATGATCCTGCTGTAGTTTGTGGATCGTTTTGATTTGCTATTTCTCTTGTATATGTTGACAGAATATAATCGTGGTGCTCTATAACATCTGCGAGATGTTCTGTCGTTTCGCCTTTAGGCCCTGTAAGGCGAAGAATTTTGATGACTTCAGGTGTAAGACTACGCTCATTGCCTAAGTAGGAATAAGCCGTATCATGTTCTATTAGCATTACCCCCGAGCCGTAATAGTTATATGAATAAGGCAGACAGTTTGTGCCCAATCCGGCTAATTCGACATAAGGATTTTCGCGGATGTAGCGAAGTATGATGTTGAGGTCTTCCATGTCGTCGTGATCCTCGCCATAGTCGATGTATTCGTCAGAGCCTTTAGGAATGTTTCTGCAATCAGCAAAACATATGTCTTCGATATCGTAGCCGGTACGGAGTGATTTGGCGTATGCCAATTGAACGAGAATCCAAAAAATAACGGCAACGATAAGCCCAACGATTGCCAACTCGATGACCATCCATATATTGGCACGCCATTCGGTGCCCATTTGATTAAGAAGTTTACGTTTCATAGCAGAGTGGGTTATTTGTGGTTGCTGTTTATTGCTTCAACCGGATTTAGACGAGATGCTTGCCATGCAGGAATAGCTGCACTGATGATATTGAGTATCAAGCAAGCGATAAATGCTGCAAGGATATTTTGGATGTTGATAATCATGCCGAGCGCGGGACTTGAAGCGCCGTCGGCGTGCTCAAATAGTCCATCGTAGGTGAAACAGAATATGATAGCTGCGACCAAGCCGATGATGCCGCCAACGATTGTAATAATCATATTCTCATTTATAATATCCATGATTATGCGAGAACGAGTGCAGCCATAGGCACGGCGCACGCCGATTTCGCTTATGCGGTGACGCATACGACTGTGGAGCATACTGCTGAGATTAATGGCAGGTACGATAAGCAATATTATAAGTATGGCACAGGTGATAGCATCATCTCGTGAGGTGTCAGGAGTGTAATTGCTGCCTTTAATTCCGCTGGCAATCTCCTTCTGGTTATAGGGACTGCCGTGGTAGACGGTTTCCTTGCCTGAAGACTTTAGCTCGGTGT
>CAYYAA010000094.1:0-8045 GCA_964469875.1 uncultured Bacteroides sp. | reverse complement strand
GCAGTATCTTTTGAGCATTTTGCAAGTGCTGCCCAGTTTTTTGTTGTTATTTTAGCCTCATATCCGTCAAGGAACAGGTTTAAGATAGAAGTCTGACGATTAGAGAATATTATCTCAGAATGAGATTTCCAGAATATAGCTTTGTTTAGAATAGTACTAATTCCGACATCAGCATCATCAAGAGAGGCTATCAGCGTTTTTGTGTACCATACTATCCACTCCGTAATATCACCGTCACCGTGCTGAACGTTCTCTAATATTTCATAGTAGCGATTCTTATTCCGATTAATCTGCGCGGAGATATTGTAGAAACGCAGTTCATCTCCATCGCCCTTAGCTAATATCATATCCGACAGGATGCGTGCCAAGCGTCCGTTCCCATCCTCAAACGGGTGTATTGAAACGAACCATAAATGAGCAATAGCAGATGTGACAACATAAGACACTTTTACATCTGCATTAAACCAGTTAATGAACCGAGACATCTCATCCTCCAACCGGTCGGGCGACGGTGCTATATAGTGAATACGCTCGCGCCCGAACATACCCGATACAATATGCTCTTCATGTGTCCTATATTTGCCAACCTCTATAGCGGAACTCTCATTAAATCCTAAGGGAAAGAATGCAGCTTGCCATGCACACAGCATTTCTTTTGTCAATGGTTTATTATAATTCTTTATAGCATCAAGCATTACAGACACAACAGAATCTACATAGTGAGACGGCGCAGTATACTTTACATTCTCTATGCCAAGTTTACGCGCAATTGATGACCGCACCTGATCAATATTGAGCTTTATGCCTTCTATCTCTGATGAGTGTATGACATCCAAAGTAACGTTTTCAGCCATTGCCTTCAACTTGTTGTCAAATCCGACATCAGCAAGACGACCATAAAGCTGTCCGCGTTTTCGATTTGCTACTTCAAGGAGCAATGAGACTTGTGAGTCATCCCACCTAAAATGTGTCCAGTTATCTCTTTCATGAATATACATAGCAGTATCTTTTGAGTATTTTGCGGCGTTTTTGGCTAAATAACGCCGCAGATTTTGCGGCAAAAATAGCACAAAAATACCGCAATTCCAAATAATGTATTGATTATTATTTAATTACGCATAAAAAAACGCCCGCAGAACAGACTGCGAGCGTTTTTTATGGGTTATGCTAACGGCTTACTTGTCGCTTTGGGGGTTGATGTCAATAAGCTCAACTTCAAATACGAGTGTAGCATTCGGACCGATATTTGCGCTGGGTACACCGTTGGTGCCATAAGCTAATTCAGCAGGGATGTAGAGTGTAGCTTTGCCACCTTTGCCGAGGAGTTGAAGACCTTCGCGGAAACCGGGGACAACACCTTGCAAGGGGAACTTAGCGGGCTCGCCACGTTCAACGCTTGAATCGAATACTGTACCGTCAATTAATTTACCGGTATAGTGGACGAGAACAGTGTCATCTTCTTTAGGTTGCTCGCCTTCGCCTTGTGCGATAATCTTGTAAGAGAGACCGCTCTTGGTTGTTTTGATAGACGGGTCTTTTGCCTTAGCTTCTTTGACGAACTTTGCGCCTGCTTCAGCGTTAGCCTTTGCTTCAGGAGCTTCAGCTTTTGCTGCTTCTTCAGCTTTAGCTGCGAGTTCTTGAGCGCGTTTAACCAATTCTTGCATAGTAGAACCGGTGCTTTGCATTTGCTCCATAGTCACAGTGTCTTGCATGAAGCTTTCCTTGAAATATTTCACGAATTTTTCGCGGTCAACATTGATGCCTTGTTCTTTAAGGCCTTGCATTTCGTTGAGGATTTGAACAGCAACGCTCATACCCATGAGTGTGCTTTTGTTGTCAGTAGCGCCGAATACGGTTTGGATGCCTTTGATAATGTCCTCTTTAGAGACTTCTTCATCAGCATTTTGCTCTTTAAAGCGAGCGTAGTCGTTCAAGAAGTAGTTACCTACACTCTTGCCGTAGAACATAGAGATAGAGTCAGCGAGTTCGGGGCTGATAGTTGAGTTTGATTCTTGGGTTTCGTTACCGCAAGAAGAGGCGAGAACAGCTAAAGCTGCGCATGCGCCAATAAAAAATTTCTTCATTATGATATTTGATTTTAAATAATGTTTCTTCGCTTTGGCATCGTCTTGCAGCTTTTCAAAGACGATGGGAAGAGCAATTTCCATGGAGGAAAGACCGTGGCGGTTGCACGCGCAACCTGCCACTGTCTGTGAGTTATGTTGTGTATTACTTACCGAGGACTTCGATAAGCTCAACGTCAAAAATCAGAGTGGCATTCGGGCCGATGATGTTGCCGGCACCGTTTTGACCGTAAGCGAGGTTTGAAGGGATATAGAGACGCCATTTTGAACCTGCGTTCATCAATTGGAGTGCCTCAACCCAGCCGGGGATAACCTGTGTAACGCCGAAAACTGCGGGCTCGCCACGCTCTACACTTGAATCGAACACTGTACCGTCAATTAATTTGCCGGTGTAGTGTACTTTTACTTGGTCTGAAGAAGCGGGTTTTGCGCCGGTGCCTTGTGTGAGGACTTCATACTGAAGGCCGGTTGTTGTGGTGGTCACTTCAGCACGCTTTGCGTTTTCTTCGAGGAATTGCTTGCCGGCTTGAGCGTTTACTTCTGCCATCTTTGCTGACTCAGCTTTTTGTTTTGCATCAAGCTCGGTGAAGAACTGTTGGATGACAGCTTTAGCTTCGTCATAAGACATCTTGGGTTGTGCGCCGTCAAAGACAGCAGCTACGCCATCGGCAAAGTCTTGTGTTGATAAAGAGTTAATGCCTGAAGAACGGAAGTTGTTGCCCATGCTAAGTCCTAAAGCATAGCTAAGGCGGTCGAATTCTTTATTTTCCATTAATTTAAAATATTTCTTTTATATACTGTGGCAAAGTTAGTTGTTTTTGCGCTAACTGCAAATATTATAACAAAAAACGTGCCGAATTGTTATGATTGTTGCGCATCAAAGGCGGCAATGATTAGCAGCTTGACCTCACCGGCAGTGAGCGTGTTGTCGCTAATGATGCCCCAGTTTACTTCGAGCTCTTGGGGGAGCTTGTCAAATAATGGCATCAGCTCGGCAAGACTACCGACTTCGAGCATCGTGTTTTCACCTATAAATATAGTGAACATCAGCGAGTTAATCGCGCCGCGATTATCACACTGCATCTCTGTGATGGCATTGTCAAATAAGCGGCTAAAGAGTTGGATATCGCCACAACAGAAGCGTGCGTCAATAGCTTCGCCTGTGTGTTGAGTGAGAAATTCATCAAAGTCAGCAGCCTCAAAGTCGCAAATAGAGTTCTCGGAACGCGGTTTAATCTCGCGTTCAATTAGTTGTTGTATTCTTTCTAAAGTCATAATCAGTGGGCTTCAAGCCAGTTAGGAGCGAGTGCTGATGCCACAGTGAGGCTTACTTTGCCGCTGTAAGCTCCTTGCATAAGTCTTTCGACAAGGGCTTGCAGTGTGTCTGCTTCATCGGGTACAACATTAAAAATAAGTTCGTCGTGTACTTGCATTATCATGCGTGAGCGCATATTTAGGCGCATCATCTCATGTTGTATGTTAATCATCGCAATCTTTATGATGTCTGCAGCAGAGCCTTGAAGCGGTGCGTTGACAGCATTACGCTCGGCATAGCCGCGGACGGTAGCATTGCGTGAATTGATATCCGGAAGGTAGCGTTTTCTGCCCTTTACAGTCGTTACGTAACCATTTTCGCGGGCAAGGTCGATGGTCTCACTTATGTATTCACGAATGCGAGGGTAGGTGCGGAAATAGCCTTCGATTAGCTCTTTTGCCTCGGAACGCGGTATCGCCAAACGCTCGGCAAGTCCAAATGCAGAAATGCCATAGATAATGCCGAAATTGGCTGTCTTGGCGTTGCGGCGCTGCTCGTCTGTGACTTCATCGGGTGACACGCCATAGATTTTTGCTGCCGTTGCGCGGTGGATGTCCTCGCCTTCGCGGAATGCCTCTATCATCTCCGGGTCGCCGCTAATGTCAGCCATCAGGCGAAGCTCTATTTGCGAGTAATCGGCAGACAGCATCACGTTGCCTTCATCGGGAATAAAAGCACGGCGTATCTCGCGACCGTCATCAGTGCGAACCGGGATATTTTGTAAGTTTGGATTTGTCGATGATATACGACCGGTTGCTGTGACTGTCTGATTGAAAGTCGTGTGTATCTTGCCTGTCTCTCGGTTTATGAGTTTTGGCAGGGCATCGACATAAGTTGACAACAGCTTGTTAACGCCGCGCACTTCGAGTATGATATCAACAAGCGGATGCTTATGGCGATATTTCTCGAGAACATCTTCTGTGGTTGACCATGCGCCGTTCTTGGTTTTGCGAGCTTTCGGGTCGATTTCTAATTCGCCAAAAAGCACTTCGCCAACTTGTTTGGGCGATGATATGTTAAACGCATGACCTGCGAGCTTATAAGCCTCGGTTTGCAAACTGTCAAGGCGCAGAGTCAAACGACGCGACATTGCGGCAAGCTCGGCAGTGTCAATTCTTACACCTTCATACTCCATAGATGCCAACACAGAGACAAATGGCAACTCAATGTCATTGAGCAGATTGCTCAACCCATCTTCAGCTATCTTCTTGTTAAGCACGTCAACCAACTGCAAGCAAACATCAGCTGCCTCGCAGAGGTGGCGCATTGCGGTGTCAGTGTCTGTCAATCTGAAGTTCTTGCGCTCGGTGGCATTAAAGTCGTAATCGAGTGTCTTGTAGTTCAGGAAAAGCATTGCAACCGTGCTGAGAGCGTGAGACGTCTCGGGAGCAATTACGTAGTGTGCAACGGCTGTATCATAATATTTTGCAGTAAAATCTATGCCTAATCGTCTCAACACAATCATGTCACGTTTAACGTCATGACTGACTACCGTCTTGTCAGCAGTGTTGAACAGCGGCTTTATGATGTCGATAATATCGTCGCGGTCACTGCCCATAACAGGGATTGCAATATATGCCGCATTACCTTTAGCCTGCGCCACAGCTAAACCGAGAAGCGTGGCGGTCATCGCTTCTGTACCGTCAAGGTGCAAGGCTACGGCATAGCGACCTTGTTGAAGCGTATTCTTTATAAAAGCTCTAATTTCTTCTGCATCAGAAATAATGCGATATCCGACAGCATCAAAACTGCCAACTTCGGTCGAAGGCGTTTCATCCGGAAGGTCAAAGAGTGAGCCCATGCCATCATCAGATTTAGATTGCGGCTGCGCATCCTCGGCAACAGAAGGGGCAACAGTCGGGGCTATACTTGCACCCAATTTGGCTGCCATTGAACGGAACTCAAGCTCCTTATAGACCTCAACAAGAGCTGCCGTATCCGGCTCTTTGCGTATCAAGGCTTCCGGAGTAATATCTAATGGCACATCGGTCTTAATCGTTACCAAGAACTTGGAGAACTTGATTTGCTCAACATTCTCAGCAATCTTAGTCCCGAGCGCACCCTTTATCTCAGAAGCGTGTTCAATAAGATTTTCGACAGTGCCATACTCTTTGAGCAACTTTGTCGCTGTCTTTGGACCTACACCGGGACAACCGGGGACGTTGTCACTGGCATCTCCTTCGAGGGCAAGGAAGTCTATTACTTGCGAGGTATTAGACAGCCCATAGAGTTCACAGACTTGCTGCGGGCCTCTCACTTCAAAGCCTTGACCTTTAAGCGCAGGGCGATACATAAACACCTTATCTGTAACCAATTGACCATAATCCTTGTCGGGAGTCATCATGTAGGTAGTGAAGCCTTCGCGCTCAGCTTGATGTGCCAAAGTGCCGATAACATCATCAGCCTCAAAGCCTTCGACCTCGACAACGGGGATGCGATAAGCCTCAAGAATGCGCTTGATATACGGCACCGCAACGGTTATATCTTCGGGCTGCTTCTCACGCTGAGCTTTATACTCAGGATAAGCCTCATGACGGAAGGTGTGACCGCCTTTAGGGTCAAAACACACCGCGATATAGCCGGGATTCTCCTTGCGAAGTATCTCATCAAGAGTATTCACAAAACCGAAGATGGCAGACGTATTAAGTCCGTTTGATGTAACACGAGGCGCACGCAACAGCGCATAGTAGGCACGATAGATTAATGCGTAAGCATCAAGCAAAAAGAGTTTCTTTTCTTCCATGATTGGTTACAGGTCGATAATTATAGCATAAAGTTACGTATTATTTTGTTCATAGCAACATCTTGATAGTCAAAAAATGATAAAAGAAACACGCCCATAACAACAATCCCAAACCGCAAGCAATGCTCGAATCGGCGAATTTAACTCAATTTAACCAAGTAAATTAACTCAATTTAACCAAGTAAAATCCTTCAATTTAACAAAGTGAAGTTTGCAAAATTAGATTATTTATCTAACTTTGTCGCTGATTATGAAAAAGATAAAATACCTGAATAGAATTGCCGATAAGATACTTGATTTAAGACTTGAGGCTTTTGGTGCGGTACAAATTACCGGGCCTAAATGGTGCGGCAAAACAACCACCGCAGAGCGCCGCGCCAATAGTGTTATAAAAATGCAAGATCCTGACAGACGAGAGGGCTACCTCGCCACTGCAAGAACCAAGCCGTCTATACTTCTAAAGGGCTCAACTCCTCGCTTAATTGACGAATGGCAAGTCGCACCGGTCATTTGGGATGCCGTAAGGCACGCTGTAGATGAACGAAGTGCCAAAGGGCAGTTTATTCTAACAGGGTCAACTGTTATTGACGACAAACAGATAATGCACAGCGGCACGGGGCGTATTTCAAAAATGGCAATGTACCCAATGAGTTTATACGAATCACTTGAATCAAATGGCTCTATTTCGTTACAAAGACTGTTTAATGATGCCGATTATGATATAGATGGCTCTACATCAGAGCTTAGTATTGAGCAGTTAATATTTGCAACTTGCCGCGGTGGATGGCCTGCTTCATTAGATCAGATGTCAAAGGAAGCAAAATTATTGATAGCTCAAGATTACGTTGATGTTATCTGCAACGATGATATTTCAAGAGTAGATGACACAAAAAGAAGTCCAACCTTGGCAAATCTAATCCTTCGCACCTATGCGAGAAATGTATGCACCTTGGCTAAGAAATCATCCATGCTTGCCGATGTCTCGGAAGAAATGGAAGGCACAACTATGCCAACTTTTGATGACTACGTTGAAGCCTTAGAGAAACTTTTTGTCATTAAGGATATCGAAGCATGGTCTCCGGCTATAAGATCAAAGACAGTGATTCGGACAGGCAAAAAGCGTTGTCTGGTTGACCCATCAATTGCCGTTGCTGCATTAGGTGCCTCGCCAAAAAGTTTGGAATTAGACCTAAACACATTTGGTTTCATATTTGAATGTCTATGCTTCAGAGACCTTCGCGTGTACTCACAAGCCATGGGCGGAAATCTATCGTACTACCATGACCGTTTAGGCTTGGAAGCCGATGCCGTTTTGCACTTAAATGATGGCAGATATGCCTTAATTGAATGTAAACTTGGCAGCCGTGAGATTGAAGATGGCGCTAAACACCTATTAGAAATCAAACGATTAATTGCCGAGAAGAATAAGACTGACAAACAGTCAAGATTACGTGAACCGGACTTGCTTATAATTCTTACAGGCGGTGAAATGGCATATACACGCGAAGACGGTGTGAAAATTGTGCCTATTGGCTGTCTCAAAGATTAGACCTCTTGTCAACCGTCAATTTTATTCGTAACTTTGTCTAACTACTAATCAATAACACCCAATTCTACAAATATGATTTCAAACAGAGTAAAGCGTAATATTTGGCTTGTCTTAAGCATTGTAACATTTGGAAACGCGGTAAGTTTTGGCATTGAAACTGCTGCCGGCAATACTGAGTGGTGGCTGTGCTTTTGCATGACATTGATTTTTGGATACTGCTTCAAGATGTACAAGACTTATTATAAGCGAGTTAAAATCGAAAATTTCAACAGATATAGATATAGATAATTTTCCACATCAAAAATATGCGGATTGGCGTACTTTATCTATCATTTTTTTTGAGATAAAGTACGC
>CAYYAA010000093.1:0-8104 GCA_964469875.1 uncultured Bacteroides sp. | reverse complement strand
ACTGTGAGTTTACTGATTAATTGTTTTATAAATGTTACAGATGGAAGACTTAATAAGAAAATATTCTGAGACAGAACATTGTCCGATACGCAATATAATATCACGTTTCTCGTCAAAATGGGGCATGTTGATTTTGGTCTTGCTCAGTGAGCGCAGCACTTTGCGTTTTAAAGACCTTTTGAGTTGTCTGCCTGACATTTCGTCGAAAGTGTTGTCGTCTACTCTAAAATCATTAGAGGAAGACGGTCTCATCGCGCGTGAGGTTTATCCAACCGTGCCACCAAAGGTGGAATACTCGCTGACTGAAACAGGCAGGAGTTTGATGCCATTGTTCGCCGATTTGATTCAGTGGGCGGTCGCAAACTACGACAAAATCATGTCCCACCGCAACAGTAAGTGACTTTTTCTCAAATAATTTGTGATTAGAGGTTTTGGCCTAATAGTATGGCGATTGGTCTATTAGGATGGCTTTTTAGTAGACGGTAGATAATGTATGGCAGGTATATGCCTGTGGCTAAAGATATTAATGAATAGATATACCATGGAAAGTCAGTGAAGTGATGCAGAACTTGCTGGCTTATGACGTTAAAGTACCATGACAATAGAAATATCATATATGTTGAGCCGCGTAGGTGGTCGAGAAAGTGCCAGCCTCGCGACTCTATTATTTTTGCTAAGCTGACGCTCATTATTATACCGGCAAATGAACATATTATTATAGCTTCACTACCCTCGGTGATAAAGAAAAGACTTGCCCATATTGCTGCAAACAATATTGTAAACCACGGCTTGACAAGTAGCTTGCCAATGACTGACTCAACTGCGCTATAGTATTGGCAGTAGCACATCCCGGCAACGAAATATACAGCATATCGCACGGTTTGACCGATGGATAGGAATGTGATGTCTGCGCCTGTAAAACTTATGGCGAAGTATAGGCTTATCAGTGAGAGTGTGGCTAAATATGCGTTTATATGATGCTTGAACACTATTATGCCGCCATAACAGCAGACTATCAGTGTGAAGCTCATGTGCAGAAACCAGTAGTATGGTATAACTAATGAGTCGCTGAATAGTAGACTGTTAATATAACTTGCCGGCGTTGGCGAGAGTGTGTCATCTGCAACGCCATTCATCATGCAGCGAGGCAGGAACGTCACTGTCGATAAAAAATGAATGGCAGTATTAATCGCTTTACCTTCTTGTATGTAAAGCTCAAGAATCCGGGTTGAGACGGTCGGCATAGTGTAGTGTATATCATCAGAAAGCCTGAAACAAAGATGAATAAAGGCATTCTGACTGAGTGCATCATGCGGTAAGCCAACAAATTACAACCAAACGAAGAGTCATATTCATGGAATGAGTGACCAAACACTACAAAAATTATGCCTATGATTTGAAGGTATGCGATGAAGTTTAGGTATGTCTTATTTTGGGTGTTGTCAGTCATTCTTAAATATTTCGGTCTGTATCTGCTTGAGTATCAAAGGCGCTTCTGTGCCTGTGTTGAAAAGGAGGTCGAGGATTGACAGTCCCTTGCGGAAGCCAAGTTTGTCGGCGCGTACTTGATAATATGTGACATCGGGCGCAACGGTGAAGTCATGGCGGCGATAGTCTACAATGGTCTTATTTGATAGGTCAATAGTTGACGGTACGATTGTCTCCAACCCCAAGCTGCGACGTATCTGTTCGTCAAGCATTAGGTCAAGCTCTGTGATGCTTTCACATTCTTCTTCTTTGCGAGAGCGGAATGCCGGCATGAAGCGGTCTATGTAAAATTCAAAGAACGGAGTGCGTCCATAAGCTGATTCGAGGGCAATGCGGTGTACATCCCACCACGCGCCGTGAGTTGAGACTTTAACGTCAGACCATGTTGGCGTGCGCTCACCTATCTGTGAGAAGTCATGTGATACCGGGACGGTCAGTCGCAGTTCGTCGCGTGTGTCAACGATAGCGCAGCGATGCACCGATTTGAAGCGCTTGTCATAACGCATAGCCGTATCTATCACCACGGTATGGTACGCCGAAAGGATGGCATAGTAGACGGTAGTGCCGAGATATTGCGCCGGCATTATGGCAACGGTGTCTGTGTCAAAACGTGTCAGCATAGACTACTTGTCGGGATTGGCATCGCGGAAGATACGATTCCAGCGTATACCGCCGTTAAAGATGCTGCGGTCGCGGTCAAAGGAGATGAGTACAAGCATCGGAGTGCCCACGATGTGGTCCTCAGGAACAAAGCCCCAGTAGCGTGAGTCTTGTGAGTTGTCGCGGTTGTCACCCATCATGAAGTAATAGTTCATCGCAAAGGTGTAATATTCGGCAGGCTTGCCGTCGATATAGACCACGCCGTCTTTGAGGTATGCGTCGGTGTGACCCTCATAGTTGCGGATAATGCGGTTATAGAGCGACCATGCGCGAGAGTTGAGTTTGACAGCATCGCCTTTCTTGGGTATCCACAGACCGTCTTTGCCGCCGTAGTTTGACAGCGTCCAGCCTTTGGCATCGCCGTTGGGGAAGAGATATTCTGACTGAACCGAGGTGTCGGCATATTCGTTAATCTTGATGCAGTCTTGGAGAATGCCTTTGTCGCGAAGTTCCTTAATCATGCCTTGTGTTAGTGGCAGAGCGTAGAACAGCGAGTTCTCTGTGGCTTTTGGTAGTATCATCGCAAAGGCATCGCGATTGAAGTTTTGAGGATTGATAAACTCGACGTCTGTGGGTGTGATTTCGAGATCGTGCATCATTTCCTCGGTCAGAGGTGATGCGGCAGCCATGATGTAGTTAAACTGCACATTTTCGGGCAGCGCTTGTGCTACGCCATTAATATAAATTGTGTCATTGACAATCTTGAGGCGTTCTCCGGGCATACCAACGCAGCGTTTAACGAAGTTCTGGCGGCGGTCAACGGGGCGATAGATGATGTCGCCGAAAGTCTCTTTGTCAGAGTGCACGCGCTCGCGACCGTATGCGCGAACCAATACGTCATAGTATTCTGGACTTTCCTCAAAGCGAGTAGATACGGTGTCACCGGCGGGGAAGTTGAAGACAACGATGTCGCCACTCTCTACCGAGCGCAAGCCTTTGAGACGGTGATAGTCAAATGCCGGGTTGTCAAGATAGCTCTTACAGTTGACTATTGGCAGGGTGTTATGTACCAATGGGAAGTGAACCGGAGTCATCGGCACGCGAGGGCCATAGACCATCTTGTTTACCCACAAGTAGTCACCCGTCAACAGGGTTTTCTCTAATGATGAAGAAGGTATCTGATAATTTTGACCGATGAAAGCAAAAACAAAATACACTAATACGACAGCGTAAACGATAGCGTCAACCCAACTCATCAATGACTTGACGGTTTTGTTTTTGCTCTTTTTCCACCATGTCAGAGGAATGTATCCGGTGATATAAATATCAAACAGCAGGATAATCCACAGTGCCACCAAAGGATTTTGGAGCCATGCCACCCATGCAAAGAAGATTATAGAAACAACAGCAAAACGAGCCCAACGGGTCGGCTTCACTTCGCTGATGCGGCGCTTGAAATCTGTGATATATTTATTTGATTCAGAACTATTTTCCATTTAAAAATGTGGTTTAATATTATTTATGTCAGCATAATCTGACACTTTACAAAACAAAGTTAAGCAACTTATCGAAAATCAGCAAAAAAAATGAATAATAAAGGGATAAAATGTGATTAATAGATAAAAAATATTGTCAAAAGCATACTTTTTGGGGGTATTATGCACGTTGAGCGTGTTTTTTGTGTAATTTTGCGCCATGTAAAATTGTGAAGTCATGACTTACGAATACGACTATCTTGTGATTGGCTCCGGCATCGCCGGAATGAGTTTTGCTTTGAAGGTGGCATCGCCTCAGCATCGCGTTGCTCTCGTGTGCAAAACAACTCTTGATGAAGCAAACACAGCTCTTGCGCAGGGCGGCGTTGCTTCGGTAACAAACCTTAAAGTAGACGATTTTGACAAGCATATCCACGACACTATGGTTGCCGGTGACTGGCTCAGCGACCCCAAAGCTGTCGAGATTGTTGTCAAAGGTGCGCCTGCTCAGATTCGCGAACTTATCAACTGGGGCGTGAATTTCGATAAAAAGGAAGACGGCGAGTTTGACCTCCACCGTGAAGGCGGACACTCGGAGTTCCGCATCCTCCACCACGCCGATAATACCGGCTTCGAGATTCAACAAAGTTTGATTAAGGCTGTACGTTCTAATCCTAACATCGACATCTTTGAGAACCATTTTGCCATTGAGATTATCACTCAACATCATCTCGGCAAGATAGTTACACGTCGTACTCCCGATATTACTTGTTACGGTGCTTATGTCCTTAACCCTGAGACAGGTGGTGTTGACAAATACTTGGCAAAGATTACTGTCATGGCAACCGGAGGTGTTGGCGCTGTTTATCAGACCACTACCAACCCGCTTGTTGCTACCGGAGACGGCATTGCTATGGTTTATCGCGCTAAGGGCACGGTGCAGGATATGGAGTTTATACAGTTCCACCCTACCGCGCTTTATCACCCCGGCGATCGTCCGTCATTCCTCATCACTGAGGCGATGCGTGGCTATGGCGCAGTGTTGCGCAACCTCAAAGGCGAGGAGTTCATGCAGAAGTATGACCCGCGTTTGTCTTTGGCGCCGCGTGACATCGTAGCGCGTGCGATAGACAGCGAGATGAAGCTCTATGGCGATGACCACGTTTATCTCGATGTTACACACAAAGACCCAGAGGAGACACGCCACCACTTCCCGAACATCTATCAGAAGTGTCTGTCATTAGGCATAGACATAACCAAAGACTATATCCCCGTGGCACCCGCAGCTCACTATCTCTGCGGCGGTATCAAAGTTGACACCAACGGCGAGTCTTCAATCAAGCACCTCTATGCTTTAGGCGAATGTTCTTGCACAGGCTTACACGGCGGCAACCGCTTGGCTTCAAACTCTTTGATTGAAGCTGTTGTTTATGCTGACAAAGCAGCACACCACGCCACAGACGAAGTGTCACACGTCAGCTTGCGTTCAGACGTTCCCGATTGGAACGACGAAGGCACACGTCACCCCGAAGAAATGGTGCTTATCACCCAGAGCATCAAAGAAGTAAACCAAATCATGGGCACTTATGTCGGCATCGTGCGCAGCAACTTGCGTCTCGACCGTGCATGGAATCGTCTTGACATCCTCTATGAGGAGACAGAGCGCTTGTTCAAATGCTCAAAGGCTTCACGCGAAATCTGTGAGCTTCGTAATATTATAAATGTGGGCTATCTGATTATGCGCCAAGCTAAAGAGCGTCATGAATCACGAGGTTTACACTACACCCTCGACTACCCACCTGTAAAACAAAATTAATCAGCCTGTTTGAATAATATTATCAAACATATCTTTATACTCGTATTACTTTGGCTGCCCTTGACGTTGGCAGCCAAAGATAATGCGCAGATAGACCCCGGTCAACTCACGCCAAAGTCTTTTGTCAAAGGCTATCAGTGGCGCATTGACGAAGAAGGCGACTCCATGCTCGTCCTCCTGTTGAGAGACTTAACTGTCTATCCGCCACTAAAGTTTAAAAACAAAAAGGCAGAGGAATTTTATTGGCGCACCGTGCGTGACGTTAGAGTCACATTGCCATACGCCAAACTCATCGCCGAGACGCTGATTGAGACTTATGAGTACCTCGAAACTTTTCCCACTCAGAAAGAGCGCGAGACCTATATGAAGAAGATGGAAAAGGCTCTCTTTGAGCAATATAAGCCCGTGCTAAAAAAATTCTCTAAACGACAAGCCAAAATCCTCGTCAAACTCATACAGCGCGAGACCAACCAGTCGAGCTATGACATCGTGAAGGCCTTTCTCGGCTCATTTCGCGCAACATTCTGGCAAGGCTTCGGCAAAGTCTTCGGCGTCAGCCTAAAGAGCGATTTTCAGCCTAAAAAGAACAAGGAAGATTCCACAATAGACCGCATTGCGACCTGCCTCGAACAAGGTACACTATGATTTCTCTTGCCTAAAAGCCATGTCCGACTTAACATTCCCTCCATATCGCATACTGAGAGCTCGTTATGAGTCCTTCCTGCTGCTTGAACGCGGACTGTCTGAGAATACGCGCTTGGCATATATGGCTGATATAGACCGCTTTGTTGACTGGCTTGAAAGCCTCAACATGGCGATAGAGCTTGTTAAGATAGACAACTTCCAAGAGTTTATCGCCGAGCTATATGACCTCGGCATCTCGCCGCGCACACAGGCACGCATCATCTCAGGCATAAAATCATTCTACCGCTACCTTACAATCGAAAAACTCATACCTGAGAACCCCACGCTCCTACTCGAAGCACCACGCCTCGGCAAGCACCTGCCCGAAGTCTTAACCGTCAACGAAATCGACCAAATGATTGACGCTATCGACATGACCAAAGCCGAAGGCCAACGCAACCGCGCTATCATTGAGACGATGTACGGCTGTGGCTTGCGTGTCAGCGAGTTATGCAATCTTGAAATGGCAAACGTCCACCTCGACGAGCAATATCTTATCGTAATCGGCAAGGGCAACAAGGAGCGCATGGTGCCAATGTCAGAGACCTCTATTGACGAGATACGCAGCTATCTCACAGACCGTGAACGCCTCAACATCAAGCCCGGCGAAGAAGGCATCCTCTTCCTCAACCGTCGAGGACACCGCCTGACGCGCGTAATGGTCTTTTACATCGTCCGCGACCTCGCCGAAGCCGCAGGTGTTAAGAAAACTATATCCCCCCACACCCTTAGACATTCCTTTGCAACCCACCTTTTGGAAGGCGGAGCCAACCTGCGCTCCATACAACAAATGCTCGGACACGAGAGCATAGCCACAACAGAGATATATCTCCACCTCGACAACACACGCTTGCGCGAAGAAATACTGCTACACCACCCTCGAAACATCAAAAAAGGTTAATGAAGCTAATGTTTTAAAGCGATTTTTTTATCTTTGCACCAAACTAAGACTATAACCGAAAACTCGCTTAAAATTCAATATATTATGGCAGATATTCATTGTGTAGGTATTTTGACATCCGGAGGTGATGCCCCCGGTATGAATGCCGCTATTCGTGCCGTCACTCGCGCCGCTATCTACAGCGGATTAAAAGTAAAAGGCATTTATCGTGGCTATAAGGGTATGATTACCAACGAAATCGTTGAGTTTAAAACCCAAAATGTATCTAACATCATCCAACAAGGTGGCACGATACTCAAAACTGCACGCTGTAAAGAATTTCAGACCGCAGAAGGTCGCCAGTTAGCCTATGACAACTTGCGCAGCCAAGGCATTGATGCTTTAGTTGTTATCGGTGGTGACGGTTCATTAACCGGTGCGCGTATCTTTGCCAATGAATTTAACTTCCCGATTATCGGTCTCCCCGGCACTATCGACAACGACCTCTACGGCACCGATACCACAATCGGCTATGACACAGCACTAAACACCATCATGGAATGTGTCGATAAAATCCGCGATACCGCGAGCAGCCACGAGCGCCTCTTCTTTATCGAAGTAATGGGACGTGATGCCGGCTTCCTCGCCCTCAACGGCGCTATCGCAGCCGGTGCTGAAGCTGCAATTATCCCCGAAATCTCTACCGAGGTTGACCAATTGGCAGAACTTATCCAAAACGGTTTCCGCAAGAGCAAAAACTCATCTATCGTGCTCGTAGCCGAGAGCCCCGTGACCGGTGGCGCGATGGGTCTTGCAGAACGTGTTAAGAACGAATATCCCGGTTATGACGTGCGTGTCTCTATCCTCGGACACCTCCAGCGCGGTGGCTCACCGACAGCACACGACCGCATCCTCGCATCTCGCATGGGTGCTGCCGCTATCGACGCTCTCCTTGAAGACCAACGCAATGTCATGATTGGTGTTAAGAACGATGAAATCGTTTACGTGCCGTTCAGCAAAGCAATCAAGAACGACAAGCCCATCGACCGTGAGCTACTCAACACGCTCCGTCGTCTCTCAATCTAAAACACACAAGGTTTCCAAACACCATAGCCTCGTCGAGCCTCTCGGCGAGGCATTTTTTTAGCTTTCAGAGTTGGA
>CAYYAA010000092.1:0-8198 GCA_964469875.1 uncultured Bacteroides sp. | reverse complement strand
CCGAGTGTCGGCGACTTCACGTTTGACGGCAAGTTCTCACTGACCGAGCTGATGCGCTCATTGACAATCTGACGCGCACGATAAATGTCAGTACCCCAATCAAATTCTACCCACACGACAGAGAAGCCCGTGGTCGAAGTCGAGCGGACACGTCTGACATTGGCAGCGCCATTAACCGCTGTCTCGATAGGATAAGTAACGATAGTCTCAACCTCCTCCGGAGCAAAACCCGGAGCCTCGGTCATAACGACAACCGTCGGCGCGTTAAGGTCGGGGAAGATGTCAACCTCGGTGTTGCGCAACGTGAACACACCTGCGACTATTATCAGCACAGATATGACCAAGATTGCAAACCTATTGTTGAGTGAAAATTTTATGATTTTATTCAGCATGATATTTGCAATCTAAATTAATGATTATGATTGTGACCTTCGATAGCAACGCCGCTTGATTCGGCAAGTCTGACAGTCATAGCGCCCTCAGTTACGATAGCTTCACCACCTTTGAGACCGCTCTTGATAACGACACGTTTGCCATCAGATTCGCCGATAGTGACCGGAAGTTTTCGATAGCCTTCTTCGTCAATTTTTTCATATACAAAATAGACGCCTTGTTGCTCAGTCAATGCGCTGACAGGAAGCGAGATAACATTGCTTTCAGTATTACCCAAAAGATAAATCTCGACAGCCGAGCCGGCAGACAATCTACCGTCATTTTTCACCTCAAACCAGACGGGGATATATCCGGCAGCAGCACCTGCGACAGATGCGCCGCTGATACGTTTGCCGCCAAGCTCAGAGACGGTGATAATCTCATCATCCTGCATCGTCTTAATACGAGCATCGGTGATAGCAGCGAGCTGTGTGCGATAGCGTTCCGGCACATCAGCTCTGATAGTCAAGCGCGTATCAGAGACAATCGTAGCGATAGCACTACCGGCTTGAGCATATTCGCCATTAGCAATATTCACCTCAGTCACAATGCCGGCAATAGGAGCAGTAGCGCGACAAGACGAAGCTGACGAGCTATAAGCCGATTTTGCTTGCTCATAAGCGGTCACTGCCGCATTATAAGTCGAAGCATTCACGAGGTGTTCCTCATAAAGCGGACGCAGACGGTCAAGCTCGCGCTTCGCAGCATCGAGAGCCGCACGTGCCGACTGATTGGCATCGCCGCCCGTCACACTCTTAGTGTCAATGCTCGCGATAAGCCCGCCCTTGCCGATGATAGAGCCAACAGTGATATTTGATGCAAATTTAACGATACCGGCATTAGGCGCAGTGACGATAGCCATATTGTCATTTGACGGCAAAATCTCACCACTGACACGAATAGCCTGATTGAAAGCGCCGGCAGCGATAGTGTCAACTTTTAAGCCAAAACGCTCGGCAATTTCCGGCTCTACAACGATTTCGCCACTGTGGTTATGTTCACCTTCCTCGTGGTGATGCTCATCATGTTCGTCGGAGATATTATTGTTCTGACCGCATGAAGCCAATGCTGTAACGGCCAATGCTGTCATATAAAATTTGATATTTAATTTCATTTTTGATGTTGATTCGGGATTGATTAATAAGAAATATCCTGCCAAGATATTGGCGTATATAACAAGCCACAGGTCGAATGAGTTCGACCGCATAACAGGCTTAGTTACAACGAATCAGCATTGAGGAGGGCCGCGACGCGTTGCGGCATCACTGTCGCAAATGTCATGTACATCGACCTCACGGTCTATAAAATAGCAAGTCGTGACCGGCTCAGCCGTCAGACTATAAATCAAATCATTGACCAACACACCAAGCAGTTCAAAATCAACTATTTGAATATGCTTAGGCGCAACCTTCTCGACATTAAAATCATCGAGACGGTGCAAATGATGATAATCGTTATTTGAATTAGCGCTATCGCTGCAATCATTAGCGCAGCAATCGCCATCGCCGGTATGATATTCGTCTACATGGTCAAGATTGATACACAGACAGATAGACGCATCGCCATGGTGGTGGTGATGAAACTGTACAACTCCCGCCCCGACAATATTTATTGTCAGAAAAATTGATACTAATATGAGCAGAAAGCGTTTCATACGGACTTAAACACCGCAAAGATACTAAATCCCACTGAGATAGACAAATAAAATCACAATCCCTCGCGACAAGAGCGTCCGAGCGGCGCAACTTCACCTTGGTGTGGAATGATAGAAAAGTCGAGCGTTGCAGCTAATCAGCCACAACGCTCGACATATAATCTGAGCGCAATGTTTTATTGTTTAGAAGCAATAAGCCAATGATACTTTCAAGTCAGCAGTATTGACTTTTGCACCGTCTTTGCTATAAGCCGGAATAAAGTCTGTACCGTACTGTAAACCGACATACAGAGAACTAAATTGTGCACCTACACCGATATGCCATCCGAATTGGAAACGATTGAACGTATTATCCTTACCTACGTCATCTTTGCTGTAGAAGCTTGCCCAATCGCTATCTATTTCATCATAATAGTCGTCATCGCATTCGATTTTTTCTCTTAAAGCAATACCGCCCTTAAAATTAAGGCCGACATAGGGCATAATTGCAAGAGTTTCAGAAGCCGCATAACGGTAAACAAGGTTTACGGGTACTTGTAAGTTTATGAGCTGATACTTATATGTATCTTCGTCATAGCTCTCAGATTTAGCACCATAGTTCAAATTCGCACCAATTTCCCAATATAACGGAAGCGTTGAAGATACTGAAGATCCATGGATATAGTCAATACCAACACCATTAAGAGAAAAGCTGTCGCTGCCATATTTATTATTAGGACTTAAATTTGCATTATTATAAGAAATGCCAATTCGTTGATAAGTCTCGGGGGCATCACCACCGCTACTTCCTGCTGAAGATTTGCCGGAGTTGGCAAATTGAGCAAATGCAGTTGAAGTAAATGTCAACGCACATGCAAGCATGAGTACTTTTAAAATTTTCATCTTAGTAGAATTTTAAGATATTAATGTGTTTATGATATGCGCTAAGATATTGCGCTTGATTATTTTTATTCGCTAAAAGTCATTCGCCAAATATTGGCAACGGCATCGGCATCACCACGCTGGGAGATGAAGTAGATATAGCGGCCATCACTGCTCCATGCCGGGCTTAAATCATCGGCTGCATGGTGTGTCAACTGACGCAAATCAGTGCCATCCAAATGGCTGACATAGATGTCAGTGTTGTAATATTTTGCCGATCCGTTCATCAAAACGGAGCTACCGACAAAAACAATCCACCGACCGTTGGGCGATATTGAAGGCGTTGAGAAACTTTTTTCCGGGTCAGCAACAATACATTCCTCTACACCATTATCATAGTTTACTTTCCACAATTCGGTACGGCCTTCAGGTGTTTGGCGTGTTACGATAAGGCTTGACTCTTTAGCTACCGGGCAAGGATTAGAGCCTGATGAATAGCTTGCCAAGAAATTGTTAGCCAAATTATAGCTCCACAGACCTATACCGTTTGCCTCAACACGTGCAAAGAACACTTGTTTACCGTCAGGTGTTACGATAGGCGAATAGTCGCTTGCGCCGTTTGTAATTTGACGACAAACATAGCCGTTCTGAGCATCGGTGCGAAATATCTGATTTGTCTTTCCACGAGTTTCAGAGAAATACAAATCTTTGCCGTCGGGCGAGAACGAGAAGTCAACAATTGACGTTCTGTTGGTGCGTTGTCGTGAAGAACCTTGCTTTGCATTATCTTTGATGAAGATATTTGTTGCATTGTTACGAGATGAGAGGTAAGCAATATTCTCTGATTTCGGAACAACCGCAATTATTTTATTCGTAAACCAGTTAACGCCCTTTGAATTGCGTTTAACCAAAGGTAAGCATACACAATCACTGGTTGAAGTTAATTTTGTTAACTCCAAACCGTGTTCTTCCGGCACTTCTACTACAGAGTAATCAATCTGAGGAGAAACTGCAAAAACACTAATAGCGGGTGTAATCATAATAACCGCAGTACATAGAACTGATCTCCAAGGCATCATAGCATTTGTTGTTGAATATTAAGGTAATTTTAAATGTGTTCCTGAATGTGTGAACAGCGCGAAGTTAAAAAAAAAAAATAGACAAAAAATATGATTAGTTAATTTGTGTTAATTAGCTATTATTTTTTAGTTTAGCGTAAAAGAAGGCATATCGGCACAGACCGCAAATGCGCCGTGAGTGAGTGCCGAGAGGACGATGACGGGATGGCGACGTGGGTGAAAAGCAACGCAGTGAGTGGCGAAAATGGCGGTGCGGGCGGTGGGGGGATGTGGCGCGGGGGTTAGTCTTTGCAGTGGTCGCAGTTGCTGCAGCCACTGCAGATTGGGCGGCTGCCACACGATAATCATAGCCTTGGGTAAGGGCGGCGTAGCCCCCGACACCCGAGGTGTGTGGGGGGAACGGAGAAATGTGTGGGTTTAGTGGGTGGATTTCCACTGCGAGTAGCGGGTGAGGACGGCGTTGCCTTGGTCGGTGTACCAGCCGTAGCCGGTGCGTCGTTCGTGTCCGATTTGTGAGACATCGCTTTTCTTTATGCCGTCACGGTCGCAGAAGAATGGTTTGCCGGTGTCGAGGTCATAAAATCGTGCCCATAGGGTTGGACAGTCTGCGGCTGCAACCATGCGGTAGTCTTTTTGTCCTACCGAGTTGGTGAAGTATTCTTTTTTTAGTCCTTCAATTTTATTTTCGTTGAACCATGCAACGGCGTTCTCGATGGCATCTATTACGCGCTGTGACGGATTGGGTATGTCCATGAGCAATAGCACGATGCCGCATGATTCTTGGCCGCTGAGCGACGGTAATTCGTAGGCTCTCGCGGCAGCGGGTTCAAGCGTCACTTCGTCATGTTGGGCGCACCACACTGTGGGCTTGCCGTTGACAATGACTTGTGTTGCAAGGATGCACTCTACGCCTTTGTCAAATGATGCTTTGGCTTTCTGACGTGTGGAGTCGGGAACGAATGTGAATGGATGGTTGCCGTTAAATATGTCTGACAGCACGCGCATCACGTTGACGATTGCTTCGTCATTGTAGGTGATATGTGTGTAGTAGCCGTAGTTGCGTGGGTAGAATTGCGGCCAGCCGCCGTTGGCATATTGAGCGTTGAAGATATAGTCAAGTCCGCGCGTGACAGATGCTTTGTAGCGTTCATCGCCTTGTGCCTCGTACATTCGCGCCATGTAGCGTATCTCGGTCGTAGTGGCATTGTTGTCGATTGTGCTCTCGTTGTCTTCGTTTTTGAGTACGAGGGCAAACTCGCGGTCTTTGTCTGTCAGCTCGTTTTGCATGCGGATGTTCTTGGGCCAGCCGCCGGTGTTTTGTTGATAGAGCATGACGTTTTCGGCGATGCGTGCTGCTTCCGGTGTCGTGAGAAATTCGTCGGTGTAGTGCGGCGCATTTCTTACCCAGTCTTTATAAGACATTTTCTGAGTCGATTGGTCTTGGGCAAATGTGCAGAGTGACAGCGACAGGGTTATGAGAGGTAAAAGTAGTTTTTTCATTTTGATGCTTTAACGGGGGTGATGGTGACCGGTCCGAAGAGGCCTGACGGTATGGGTTGCCAATTGGCAGCGTTGAAAATGCCGTCTTTGAGGTTGCTGCGGTCTTTGGCTGACATATTGATGTTGTAGGCTTTCTTCCAGTCAACGCCGCGTTTGTCGAGGTCTATTATGCGGTTTGCCATTGAGTTGGTGACTTCGATGCGCAGTGTGTCTTTGCCTTTAAATTTGGCGGCGGGAATTAGCAGTTGGTATGGGCGATTAATGACGGTGCCGATGTATTCGCCGTTGAGATATACGCGTGCTGATTCGGCAAGGTCGCCGAGGTCAAGGCGCAGCATTTCGGTCTTGTGCTTGAATTTTTTGACCGTGTAGGTGTATGCTGCCGTGCCTGAGAATATGCTGTAGCTGTCGCCGTAGTTTGTCCATGAGCCGAGTGTGTCAACGCTCAGCGTGGGCGGAAGCGTTTCGCCGCCGCTTATAAAGTCAATGTGCCATTTGCCGTCAAGCGTAATCGGGCTGTCGCTGTCTTGATAGAATGAGTAGCTGTCGCCGTCAAAGGCTTCGTCAGAGGTCTCAACGATGAGTGATTCACCCGGGTTGAGCGAGAGATAGACAGCGTGTGAGTCTGTCTTGGCACTGCCTGCAATGCCTGTCATGGGGTTGAAAATGGCTGCATATTGTGCATCGGCAGATAGTGGTATCATGTCGCTGACTGTGTTTGCGCTGTTATTCTCAATGAAGTAATATTTGCCGGTGGCAGTGGCGCGTCTGATACAACGCAGGCCAATGTCGTACATTGTCTCACGGCTCACGCCATAGCGTGCATCGAGGTCTCGGAGGTCGTCTGTGACAGTGAAGTCGTTGCGGTGTGCGTTGAAGTCTTCGCACTGCTCGTTGCTCGCCATGCCAGCCAATTTTTCGGGTAGTTTGCCGAAGAACACGACCTTTGCACCATTTTTTTGCATCTCAGCGAGTTTGCAGAATGTGGCGTAAGGGATATACTCCGAGCCGGGGACAATGATGAGGCGATATTGTGCACCTTTGGTCACAATATGACCGTCACAGAGCGTTGTCTCACAGATTTGTCTGTCAGAGATGAGGTCATAGGCATAGCCGCTGTTATAGAGCATTTCGGCGCAATGGCGCACGTCTGATTTAGCCATATTGCGGTCAAGCCCGCTGAAGTGCTGCAAGGTCTTGTTACTCTTTTCAGACATCACGTCAGTGATATTATAATAGAGCAAAATGTCATTGTCGGGCGCGCCTGCTTGCAGGTATGACTGTACACGTGACACATATTTGTTGAGGTGCTTGAAGTCGCCCCACAGGGTGTTGTTGGGGTTGAAGTGAACAGCTGCGTAGAACAGCCAACCGGGCCACTGCGCATCGCTCGGACTGTAGCAAGTGCCGTGATAGAACACGTGATTGACTCCGGCGAGGAAGAACAAGTCTAACGCCTTCTTGACATCGCCGAGGTTTGAGCGGAAGTGCTCTTTGAGCCATGTTGCACTTTCTGACGAGATGAGGCGCTTGCCTTCGATGTGCCCTGCTGATGGCGCTGTTTTAAGGCTGAGCAGGTCTTCGCCCTCAATCTCCGGCACATCGCTGACCGAGTATAGGTCGAGGATGTTGGCAGGCGAGCCGTGCGCTTGGTTGCGTATGCCTTTGCCTTGACGAGCCGCCCACCGCTGCCAGCGCATAGCGTATTTTTCGAGCAGTAGGTCGTTAATGGTCAAGCGGTAGTCATATCTTAGCTTGTTGCTGAGGTCGGAGTTGTCACCGTCAAGCAGTTGCGGCAAGTATTGGCGCAGGTCATAGCCGCGGCGTTGACTGAACTCGTTGAGAAATCCCGGTGTCCAATTGGATTCGCCTTTGGCATCATCGACTTCGTATGAGTCGTTAAAGTAATAGCGCAGATAGCTGATGTCTTTTCCGGCAAATGCTTCGTCAAATTTTGACAGGTAATTGTCGAGGGCAGACTCTGAAAAGTGGTTAATGACATTGCCCGCGCCGTTAGGTCCGGCACGCTCCACGAGCTTGCCGTGCAGTCCTTCAAAGAGTGCATATATTGTCCAATTGCCGTTCTTAGGTTGCCAATTGAGATGAAAATTCTCGTCAACCTTATCTGTCAGGTCGATGTACTCGCCATTGTCTGAATAGCCGATAACATCTGTCAGCTTGAGGTCTTCGTTATATCTCACTTGGTCAAGCGCGAGGTCTTGCAGGTCGTTGAGAATGAGAGGGCGCTTGATGTCCTCCAACTTGACGCGCTTGTGACCGGCAAAGCGCACAAATCCCGGCTCGTGATATGTTATTGCCGAGTCGAGTTTCTCGCCGCCTTTGATGTGGTAGCTTTTGTAAGCCAAGCGCTTGCAAGCATCATCTTCGCTCACCCAAGAGCCGCCGAAGGGCCATCCTGAAGCGTTTGCCAAGTCAATGCCGATATTGTTCTCTTTGGCTTTAGCTAATGTAAAGGTCAGCATATCAACCCACTCGTCAGACAAGAAGTCAATAAATCTGTCCTCATAGCCGTGAACGCCATAGATAGGTGTGATTTCCAAACCACCGAGACCGGCAGCGGCATACTTGCCGAGCAGCGAATCAAGGTCAGGCTTAGAGACAGCATTGCCGGGCCACCACCAGCGTGACCACGGCTTTGTCTCTAATGTCTC
>CAYYAA010000091.1:0-8224 GCA_964469875.1 uncultured Bacteroides sp. | reverse complement strand
GTTAACCTCTTTATCTGTGGCATTGGTACAGTCGGCGGCAGCTTGATAGAGCAAATCTACAGCCAGCGTCAACGCCTTATGCGTGACAACGGCTTGCAACTCAATGTCGTAGGTATTGCCAATACCAAGAAAGCGCTGTTCTGTCGCGACGGCATTGACCTCGAAAACTATCGCGAAAAACTCAACAACGAGGGCGAGCCAAGCTCACTCACTACCTTGCGCGATGAGATTATCGGCATGAACATCTTCAACTCTGTCTTTGTCGATTGCACCGCCAGCGCCGATGTCGCTTCGCTCTATAAAGACCTGTTGAGCCACAACGTCTCTATCGTTGCCGCAAATAAGATTGCCGCATCGTCTGAATATGCCAACTATCGCGAGCTCAAGAATATAGCACGCCAACGCGGTGTCAAATATCTCTTTGAAACCAACGTCGGCGCAGGTCTGCCTATCATCAACACCATCAACGACCTCATCCACAGTGGCGACAAGATTCTCAAGATTGAAGCCGTGCTCAGTGGCACTTTGAACTATATCTTCAACAAAATCAGTGCCGATGTGCCCTTTAGCCGCACCATCAAGATGGCGCAAGAAGAGCGCTACTCAGAGCCGGATCCGCGCATTGACCTCAGTGGCAAAGACGTTATACGCAAGCTCGTAATCCTCGCGCGTGAAGCAGGCTACCAGCTTGAACAGAGTGATGTCGAAGCCAACTTGTTCGTGCCTGATGAGCTGTTTAAAGGCTCTCTCGATGACTTCTGGGTGAACATCAAATCACTCGATGCAGGTTTTGAGTCACGTCGCAAAGCCCTCGAAGCCGAACACAAGCACTGGCGTTTCGTTGCTAAACTTGAAGAAGGCAAGGCGTCTGTCGGCTTGCAAGAAGTCGGTGTCAACCACCCATTCTACGGTCTTGAAGGCAGCAACAACATCATCCTGTTGACCACTGAGCGATACAAAGAATATCCGATGATGATACAAGGCTATGGCGCGGGCGCAAGTGTCACCGCCGCCGGTGTATTCGCCGATATTATGAGCATCGCAAACGTATAAGCATCACAACCAATTACATCTCAACTAATTACATCGTATTATCCATGAAGCACATCATCATATTGGGAGATGGCATGGCGGATTGGCAAGTCGAAAGTCTTGGCAACCGCACTCTCCTGCAAGCCGCAAATACGCCATACATGGACAAACTCGCGCGTGAAGGCAGGGTAGGGCGCTTGGCGACTGTCCCCGCGGGCTTTCACCCCGGAAGCGAGGTCGCTAATATGTCTATCCTCGGCTATGACCTCAACAAGGTCTATGAAGGTCGCGGCGCTCTCGAAGCCGCAAGCATCGGCGTTGACCTCAAGCCCGGCGAGATGGCTCTCCGTTGCAATATCATCTGCATCGAAGGTGAGATACTCAAAAATCACTCCGCAGGTCATATCACCACCGAGGAAGCCGACGTATTGGTCAAGTATTTGCAAGAAAAATTAGGCAGTGAACGCGTGAAATTCTTTACGGGTGTCCACTATCGTCACCTCTTGGTTATCAAAGGCGGCGACAAGCGCATCGTCTGCACTCCGCCCCACGATGTGCCCTTGCAGCCATTCCGTCCGCTCTTGGTGAAGCCTATGGCGGGAACTGAGGATATCACCGTCCCCGAGAATGGCGCTGAGCTGACGCCGTGTCAAACTGCCGACTTGCTCAATGACTTGATACTCAAATCACAGCAGCTTCTCGAGAATCATCCCATCAACCTCCGGCGCGCAGCCGAGGGCAAGGATAAAGCCAACAGCATCTGGCCGTGGAGTCCCGGCTACCGTCCACAAATGACGCCTTTACAGCAGCGTTTCCCTCGACTAAAGAAAGGCGCGGTAATTTCTGCCGTTGACCTTATACGCGGCATCGGCTACTATGCCGGACTCCGCCGCATTACCGTCGAGGGCGCGACAGGTCTATATGACACCAATTATGAGAACAAAGTAGCGGCAGCACTTGACGCTTTGCGCACTGATGACTTTGTTTATCTCCACATAGAGGCAAGTGATGAGGCGGGTCACGAGGGCGATGTGCCACTAAAAATGTTGACCATTGAGAACCTTGACAGCCGCGCCGTAGGACCTATCTATGAGGCAGTAAAAACATGGGACGAACCCGTTGCTATCGCTGTCCTCCCTGACCACCCCACGCCGTGCAAGCTCCGCACACACACCGCTGAGCCTATACCTTTCTTGATTTGGTATAAAGGCATACAGCCCGACCAAGTGCAAGCCTTCGATGAGAAATCAGCCGAGAATGGCAGCTATGGGCTTCTGAAAAATGACGAGTTTATTAACGAATTTATGAAATAGCAGCGTGAAATATTTTAGCACAAACAAGAGCGTTGACGAAGTCTCTCTACAAGAGGCTGTCGTTAAAGGTTTGGCAGCCGACAAAGGGCTGTTCATGCCTTGCACTATCAAGCCGCTCCCCGCGAGCTTCTTTGACAAGATTGACTCTATGAGCTTTCAAGAGATTGCTTACACCGTGGCTGACGCATTCTTCGGCGAAGACATTCCGGCAGACACTCTAAAGCATATCGTCTATGACACACTCAGCTTTGATGTGCCTTTGGTCAAAGTCACTGACAATATCTACTCCTTAGAGCTATTCCACGGCCCTACATTGGCGTTTAAAGATGTCGGTGCGCGTTTTATGGCACGTCTGCTCGGCTATTTCATCAAGCAAGAAGGCTCGCGCCAAGTCAATGTCCTCGTTGCGACCTCGGGCGACACCGGTAGCGCCGTTGCCAACGGCTTTCTCGGCGTTGACGGCATTCACGTCTATGTCCTATACCCCAAAGGCAAGGTCAGCGAGATTCAAGAGAAACAATTCACCACTCTCGGCCGTAACATCACGGCTATCGAGGTTGACGGCACGTTTGACGACTGCCAAGCCCTTGTCAAATCAGCTTTCATGGACTCCGAACTCAATCGTCACATGAAGCTGACAAGCGCAAACTCTATCAACGTTGCGCGTTTCCTGCCGCAAGCCTTCTATTACTTCTATGCTTACGCTCAACTCAAGCGTCTCAACAAGGCTGATAATGTCGTGATGTGTGTGCCCAGCGGCAACTTCGGCAACATCACAGCCGGACTTTTCGGCAAGCGCATGGGACTGCCCGTGAAGCGTTTTATTGCGTCTAATAACAGCAATAGCATCTTCTATGAATACCTCAAGACAGGCGTGTATAAGCCGCGTCCAAGCGTTGCGACAATAGCCAATGCCATGGACGTGGGCGACCCAAGCAACTTTGCCCGTGTCATTGAGTTGTATCACAACGACCACGCTGCCATTACGCGCGACATCAGCGGCGCGACATACAGCGATGAACAGATTGCGCAAGCCATCCGCGACACCTATCGCGAGAGTGGCTATTTGCTTGACCCACACGGCGCTTGTGGCTACCGAGCACTCAGTGAGGGACTGCAGCCCGGCGAGGTCGGCGTGTTCCTCGAGACAGCGCATCCTGCGAAGTTCAAAGACACCGTTGAGCGAATTATCTCAGCCGAGGTCGCTGTTCCCGCTAAGCTACAAGCCTTTATGCAAGGACAAAAACAATCCGTTCCACTGCCTAAAGATTTCGCCGCGTTCAAGGCGTATCTGTTGTCAAAATAGACTATTTAACGGTTAGTATATCAATATCTTAACGCAAAGTTACGGCACATTCCAAAATATGCCGTAGCTTTGCGTTGCTTTTTAAATATGATGCACTTGGCCGCGCGGCGTTAGGCAATGTTAAACAAAAATGTTAGGTTGAAAGGTTTTTTAGTCGTAAATTTGTCGCATGGAAAAGTTGAACATAAAATTTAACATTGTCATTGCGCTTATTGCGCTGTTTGTGATTGGCGGCGCTGTCTTTGTCGCGTATGCTTTGCAGCGTTATGATGCGCCGGAAGGTCAAGAGAACGGCACTCGATTCTTTATCCCTGCCGGGTCTGACGATGATGCAATTCTCGACACTTTGCAGTCAGCCCTCGGTGACAGCTATGGCAAGTCTGTCTATCGTCTTTGGGCATGGCAAGGTGGTGATGCTGATAAGGCGCACGGCTCGTATGTCGTTGAGCCGTCAAGCTCGGCACTCACGCTGTCACGTCGTCTGAAGTACAATCGCCAAACGCCGATTAAGGTCACTTTCAATTGCTTGCGTGAGCTTAAAGACCTCGCTGACCTCGTTGCCGCCAAACTCGAAATGGATGATTTAGATTTTATGGAGGCGTGCGACACGGTGCTGACGGCTCGTGGATATAGCGCTGAGCAGTATCCCGCTGCTTTTTTTCCTGATACATACGAATTCTATTGGACAGCTTCACCCTCTCACGTCGTTAAGGAGATGGCTGACGTGCGTGACCGCTTCTGGAACGATTCGCGTCGCGCCAAGGCTAAGGCTTTGGGCTTGACACCTGTCGAAGTCACTACGGTGGCATCTATCGTTGAGGAGGAGACTGCCAAGAGCGATGAGCGTCCAAAGGTGGCGCGTCTCTATCTCAATCGTCTCGCTAAGGGCATGAAATTGCAAGCTGACCCAACGGTGAAATTTGCTGTCGGTGACTTCTCGTTGCAACGCATCACAGGCAAGCATATAGCCACCGATTCGCCATATAACACCTATCGTGTCAACGGTTTGCCCCCCGGTCCGATACGCATCGTTGACCGTCGCACTGTCGATGATGTGCTTAATGCTCCTCAGCATGGCTATATCTATATGTGTGCCAAAGAGGACTTCTCGGGCTATCATAATTTTGCCACTGATTTTGCCACTCACCAAGCTAATGCGCGGCGTTATCAGGCTGAACTTAATAAGCGCAATATTAATTGATTATGAAGCGTTTGCATCCTCTTATGCTTGCCGGAACGGGCAGCGATGTCGGCAAGAGCATCGTCACTGCTGCGCTCTGTCGCATTTTCAAGCAAGATGGCTATCAACCTGCGCCGTTCAAGGCTCAGAATATGGCTCTCAACTCTTATGCCACGCCCGACGGCTTTGAAATAGGTCGTGCGCAAGCTGTGCAAGCTGAAGCGGCAGGCGTTCCTTGTTCAACAGATATGAATCCTATCTTGCTGAAGCCGTCAAGCGACCGCACGTCTCAGGTGGTGCTTAACGGTAAGCCTATCGGCAATCGCGATGCCTACGACTACTTTCGCAAGGAGGGACGCGAGGAGCTGCGGCGCGAAGTCTATGCCGCATTTGACCGTCTGTCAGCGCGTTATAATCCTATTGTCATGGAGGGCGCGGGAAGCATTGCCGAGATAAATTTGCGCGATACTGACCTCGTAAATATGCCTATGGCGCGTTATGCCGATGCTGACGTGATACTCGTCGCTGATATTGACCGTGGCGGAGTCTTTGCGAGTGCCTATGGCTCGATACATTTGCAATTGCCCGAAGACCGCAAGCGCATTAAGGGCATAATTATCAATAAGTTTCGCGGTGACATCCGTCTCTTTGACAGCGGCAGACAGATGCTTGAAGACATCTGCGGCGTGCCTGTCTTGGGCGTTTTGCCTTACTTCAAGGATATCCACATCGAGGAGGAAGACTCTGTCTCATTGGACTTTAAATCGCGCCATGCCGAGGCTGACAAGGTGAATATTGCCGTTGTCTTGCTGCGCCACATGTCCAATTTTACCGACTTTTATTCGTTGGAGAACGATGCGCGTGTTCACTTGTTTTACACTAACAATGTTGATGAACTCGCCAAGGCTGATGTCATTGTCGTGCCGGGCAGCAAATCGACCATCGACGACCTGCGCGAGTTGCGTCGCAATGGCTGCGCACAAGCCATTCTGCAAGCCTACCGCAACGGCGCAACGGTTTTGGGCATCTGTGGCGGCTATCAGATTTTGGGGCAAGAAGTCATTGACAGTGAGGGCATAGAGGGCGACCTGCGAGCCATGCCCGGATTGGGATTGCTGCCCGTAAAGACCACGCTGACAGCTGATAAGGTCACGCGACAAGTGACTTTCCGCTTCCGTGACTTGCCCGATGAATGTAAAGGCTATGAGATACACATGGGTCGAACCGTTGCAACTGCTTCACCGTCAGCGCTTAATGTGCTCTGTGACGGCACGTCTGACGGCTATTTTCTCAATGAACGCTGTTTTGGCAGCTACGTTCACGGTTTGCTCGATAATAAAGCCGTTGTAGACACGATTTTAAGCCGTTTTGAGGCCGTTAAATCTGTGCAAACTGTTGACTATGCGACATATAAGGAGCAGCAATATGACCTGCTTGCTGACCACGTGAGAGCCAACCTCGATATGGCTAAACTCTATAAAATTTTAAGCTGCAATGATTAAAGGACACGGTGATGATTTATATCTCTATGGCGGCATGATTCGTCATAATTTTAGTAGTAATATTTACAATTTACTTGACCATAGAGCCTTGCGTTATCACCTCTTTGAGCAATCTGAAAACATTGGTCACTATCCTGAGCCGGAGGCTTTCACCCTCGCTCAACGTCTCGCCGCTATTTCGCGGGTCGCTGCTGATAACATATTAGTAACCAATGGCGTAACTGAAGCAATATATCTCACGGCGCAAGCTCACCGCGGCGCGAGGTCGGCGATTATGATGCCGACATTCAGCGAATATGGCGATGCTTGTCGTGCCAATGGTCATGTGATAACCGCTGTCAGCGACCTGTGCGAGGTCAAGCACGATATGCTGTGGCTTTGCAACCCAAATAACCCGACAGGAACGGTCATCGACAATCGCACACTTACAGATGCCATTGCCGCCTCTCCCGATACAATATTTGTTATAGACCAAGCCTATGAGGATTATACGGCAGCGGCATTACTCTCTGATGATGAGGCCGTTGCGCTTGGCAATGTCATACTTTTTCATTCCATGACAAAACGCTATGCGATACCGGGCTTGCGCATCGGCTATATGGTGGCGGCTAAACCGCTGATTGACCGCGTAAAGTCTATCCGTGCACCGTGGAGCGTTAACTCTTTGGCTATCAGTGCCGCTGATTACTTGCTTGACCATAACGATGACTATCAATTGCCCCTTTCAGAAATACTCTCAGAAGCTAAGCGCGTAGCTGCGGAGTTGCGTGAAATGGGTATTGAAGTAATGCCATCGGAGACAAATTTTATGCTCTGTCGCACACCATATTCGACAGCAGCCAAACTCAAAAACTATCTCGCCACTCAACACTCCATGCTCATTCGTGATGCCTCAAACTTTGAAGGCTTGACACCGCAACATTTCCGCATTGCGGTGCAGCTTTTTGACGAGAATAATTTACTATTAGACGCTATCAAACAATGGATTACATCCAAGAAATAATGCCGCTCATTTTGGGCTGGCTTTTAGACTGTAAATACGGCGACCCCGCCGAGTTGCCACACCCCATTGTCGGCTTCGGCAAGGCTATTTCAGCGTGTGAACATCGCTTCAATTCGGGCTCAAATCGCGTCTTAAAGGGCGCATTAGTGGCTTGTGGATTGATATTTGCCACCTACTGCATGACGGCTCTGCTGCTGCACATATTTGACTTCTCAGCCATTATCTCAGTCGTGCTAAAGACCGCAATCGTGTTCTTCTGCCTTGCCGGAAAGACCTTGGCAGACGAAGTTCGTGCCGTGTTCAAGGCTGCCGACTGCTCGCTTGAAGCAGGTCGTCGCCAAGTAGCTCGCATCGTTGGACGTGACACCAAGTATCTGACTGACCAAGAGGTGCGTATTGCCGCATTAGAGACACTCGCCGAGAACCTCAGCGACGGCGTTATTGCGCCAATATTTTGGTATCTCATTGGCGGTGCTCCGGCGATGCTTGCCTATAAGATGGTAAACACATTAGACTCCATGATTGGCTATCACACAGAGCGTTATCTCAAATTTGGACGCTGGGCGGCACGCATTGACGATGTTGCAAACTACATCCCCGCACGTCTCACGGCATTGTTGATGCTTTTAGTCGCTAAACGATTGAAACTCATTAAGTTTGTTGCGAAATATGGCAGCAAACACGCCAGCCCTAATTCCGGTTATCCCGAAGCCGCACTTGCCGGAATACTCGACTGCCGATTTGGTGGCTCGCACACCTACTTTGGCGAAGCCTTTGACAAACCATATATTGGTGAAAATCAGCGCAGAGTCGATACATTAGATATGGTGCGAGCAATCAAAATCAATCGCCTTTCCGAACTCGCCATGCTCCTCCTTACCGCCGCTA
>CAYYAA010000090.1:0-8463 GCA_964469875.1 uncultured Bacteroides sp. | reverse complement strand
TGATACCTGCAAGTTTGGTAACTGAGCCGGTATAAGTGGCTGTACCGTTTGCTGCTTCTTCCATATAGCGGCTATCTTCTGCGTCACGTGCAAGTGATGCACCGGCATAAGCGAGAACCTTTTCAAAAGCTACTTGTGCTGAGTGGGTAGTGATTTCACCGGGATCGGTAGGCGCTTCCAATTTGATGGTATCAAGTACCTTTTTACCACCATCTGCGATAACGCCTTGCCAGTCGTAAAATTCAGGCTCATCTGCTGCGGTTACATAGTTACCTTCGATGAAGAATTTACCGTAAACATTGTTAGCAATTTTACCATTGCTATCGCTTGATGAGTTAGCTGATGCTTGGAACACGCGAGTCTTGTTCTTGGTTGAAGGACCTGCCTTGTAGTAGTTGTTAACGATGTTGTGATAGCCACCGCCGGGGCCGCCGTATGCACCGTTACCTTGTCCCCAGTTATAGTTGACGCAGTTACGGAAGTCTACGCGTTCTGCCTCCATTGAGTTGGCATATTTTGTCTTATCATAGCCTGTCCAGTTGTAACGAGCGCCATTGAAACGCGGGCTACGGTTGGTGTGGTGTGCCAAGAGTGTGTGGTGGAATGACGCACCTTTACCGCCCCAGATACCGCCATAGCCGTGTTGACCTTTTGAGTGACCGGGGTTATTAAGACTTTCTGATACTGTACACCATTGCATTGTGAAGTTGTTATTATCATAGAATGATGCACATTCGTCGATACTCCAACTGATTGAGCAGTGGTCGAGCATGATATTGCTATAGTGTCTTGTCCAGATTGCATCTGCACCGTCATTAACATCTTTTTCTTCACCGCGACGGAAGCGGATAAAGCGGATGACTACGTTGTTAGCATCAGGACGTACGGTGTAGTAGCGCAATGTAATACCGGGACCGGGTGCGGTTTGTCCGGCTATAGTTGTGTTGCTACCGATTTTCAAATCTGAAGCAAGCTCAATTGTGCCGCCGACATCAAACACAACGATTTTCTTTGCCGAGCCTGACACTGCTTGACGTAATGAGCCCTCACCGCTATCATTGAGATTGGTTACGTGAACTATCTTACCGCCACGTCCACCGGTCGCATAACGTGCAAATCCTTCTGCACCGGGGAATGCGGGAGCTTGAGCAACGGCCGCCACGGCTGTCATGCCGACCATTAAACTTGTAAGCACTTTTTTCATTGGGGATTATTTTTGTTTAGATAAGTTATTACAGATGTTTAGTCGTTGCAAAAGTAACGATTTTATTCAAATTTTCAAAATTACATCTTTCCGTCTTTTGGCCCTGATAGACTTTTTATAGCATTTTAAGATAAATTGTTCGTCTTTTTTGCCTTATAGAACCAAACCTATTAATTACTTGTTGGTTTACTCATATATAATGTTTAACTTTGTGCTGTAACATATTACACACCATCAGGAAATCCTATAAACGCATTTTAACCATATTTATTTTAATTAACGCAATGCATTTACGTACAAGCATCGTAGCTTTACTTACCTGCTTCATCATGGAAAGCAATGTCGCTCAAACTGCCGACAACCCCTTGTCCTTAGATGAGTGCATCGCCATCGCTCTTAGCGATAACCCAACTATCAAGATTGCCGACATGGAGATTACTCGTGTTGACTATTCCAAGAAAGAAACTCTCGGACAGCTTTTGCCTACAATTGACTTTGGTGCAAACTACAACCGTATGCTCGCAAAACAAGTCATGTATATGAATATGAGCGGTTTTGGTAGCTCATCTTCAGAGGATGGTGACGATAGCACCGACGACTCCACCTCATCATCAAGCGGCTCAAGCAGCGGCATTAAGATGGGATTGGACAATTCTTATTCTGTCGGATTCTCGGCTTCCCTACCCCTGATTGCTCCGCAAATCTGGAAGTCTCTAAAGTTAAGCCAAAGCCAAATCCTCAAAAATGTCGAGCAAGCTCGCGCCTCTCGACTTGAAATGGTAAACCAAGTCAAAAGCGCATTCTACACACTGCTCCTCGCCGAAGATACACAAGCTGTGATGCAAGAAAGCTATGACATGGCGGCTCTAACTTATGATATATACTCAAAAAAATATTCTGCCGGCGATGCCTCTGACTATGATGTCCTGCGCACCTCGGTAGCAATGAAAAATGTTGAGCCTGAACTATTGCAAGCCGACATTGCCATTAAACAAGCGCGTATGCAGTTGCTGATTTTAATGGGAATTAACGCCGACTTCCCTTTGAAAGTCAAAGGCAATTTAGCAGACTATGAGGAAACAATGTTTAATGATGTGCTCAACATCGACACCGACTATCAGTCTAACTCTGACTTGGTGATGAACGACATCGACACAAAAATCCTCAAACAGTCAATTGACATCAAACGCGCCGCATGGCTCCCTACGCTCGCTATGTCCGGCAACTACAACTGGACATCTTCAAGCAACGGCTCACCATTCAAAAATTTCAGATGGAACGCTTATTCTACTCTCGGCTTGACCTTAACGATACCTATTTTTAACGGCGGTCAACGCTACCACTCGTTAAAACAAACCGAAGTCCAATACAACGAAATGCGTTGGCAACGCGAAAATCTTGAACGCACAGTGTCAATGCAAGTAAACCTCGCCGTTGACAATATCAAGCTGAATGTCAAACAAATTTCCTCTTGCTCAGAGAGCGTCAAACAGGCTGACAAAGCTCACGACATTATGGTCAAGAGTTTTGCCATCGGAGCGGCCTCTTATCTTGACCTTAGAGACTCTGAGTTATCTCTAACACAAGCCAAATTAGCTTATTATCAAGCCATCTTCAACTATCTCGTCGCTCGCAGCGAGCTTGAATTACTCCTTGGCAATGCCCCAATTGACAGCTATAAAGTTTCTTCTTTAGAATAACAATAACACCAAACACACCATAAATATGAAATCTCAATACCTATATATCGCCACCGTCGCCGCTCTACTCAGCTCATGCAATTCAGGCGATAAATCAAACGAAGCCGCCGCCGAGCAGCTACCTCGCATTGAAATCGACGTCGCCCACTCGCGCAGTGTGCCACAAGTCAAAACATACACCGCCACCGTTGAGGCTGACAACATCAACAACATTTCACCGTCTTCACCTAACCGCATCAAGACCATAACAGTAGAGGTCGGTGACCGTGTACACAAAGGACAGACCTTGGCAACTCTCGACCCTGTGAACATCAACCAAACAAAGTTGAACCTCGAACAGACAAAACGCGAATATGACCGCGCTGTCACTCTCCTCGAAATCGGTGCCGGCACTCAGCAGTCTGTCGAGCAGCTAAAGACGCAACTCGATGTCGCTCAAACTCAATACAAAAATTTGCTCGAGAACGCCGTGCTTACATCGCCCATCAACGGCATTGTCACCGCTCGCAACTATGACCCCGGCGATATGTCAAGCTCTCTGCCAATTGTCACTGTCGGACAACTCTCGCCTATCGTCAAGGTTATGATTAACGTCAGCGAAAATGACTTGACCTTAGTCCGTGCAGGCATGAATGTAGATGTCACTTTTGACGCTTTCCCCGATGAAACTTTCAACGGCAAAATTGAACGCATACACCCTACCGTTGACACCACAACGCGAACTTTCGCCGCTGAAGTGCATATCAGCAACCGCGATGAACGCATCCTCCCCGGCATGTTTGCCCGCGTAAACATTAATCTTGGCAACAAGGACAACGTAGTTGTTCCCGACCGCGCTATCGTCAAACAAACAGGCTCCGGCAACAGATATGTCTACACCTTCAGCAACGGCACTGTCGGCTATCATAAAGTCGAACTCGGTCAACGACTCGATGATGCCTACGAACTACTAAGCGGTATCAACGATGGTGACACCGTGGTTATTGCCGGTCAAACAAAACTCGCCGACGGCGTGAAAGCCGAGGTCGTTAAAAGATAAGTCAACACTCTAAATCCCTTACCGTTATGAGCTTATATGGCAGTGCTGTAAAACGCCCGATTATGACAACACTTTGCTTTGTAGCTGTTGTCATTCTCGGTCTGTTTTCTCTCAACACCCTCCCGATAGACCTCTATCCTGATATTGACACCAACACTATCATGGTCATGACCACGTATCAAGGTGCAAGTGCCCAGGATATTGAGCAAAACGTAACTCGTCCGCTTGAAAATGTCCTAAACTCTGTCAACGACCTCAAGCACATCACATCAAAATCTCGTGAAAACATCTCGGTAATCACTCTCGAATTTGAATACGGCAATGACATCGACGTGTTGACAAATGACGTGCGCGACAAGCTCGACATGGTGTCGTCGTTGTTACCCGATGATGCCGAGACTCCTATCATCTTCAAGTTCTCTACAGACATGATTCCTATCATACTGTTGTCGGTACAAGCCGATGAGAGTATGCCGGGACTTTATAAAATCCTCGACGATGCCGTGGCAAACCCTTTGGCACGCATCAACGGCGTTGGCTCGGTATCTATCTCCGGTGCGCCTGAACGCGAAATTCACATCTATGTTGACCCAACGCGTTTAGAGGCTTACAATCTGAGCATTGAGACCATATCCTCTATTATAGCTGCCGAAAACCGCAACATTCCCGGCGGCTCTTTCGATATTGGTTCAGACACATACTCGCTGCGCGTTCAAGGCGAATTCACATCTTCTGACCAAATGAAAAACATCGTCGTTGGCTCTTATGAAGGTCGCAACATCTTCCTAAGCGATGTCGCCAAGATTGACGACTCTCTCGAAGAACGCGCACAAGAAACCTTCAACAACGGTCAACGTGGCGCTATGATTGTCATTCAAAAGCAAAGCGGCGCAAACTCTGTCGAGATTTCTAACAAAGTGCTGAAGATGTTACCCTCACTGCAGAAGCGTCTACCAACTGACGTTCATCTTGGCATAATAGTTGACACTTCAGACAACATTCGCCGAACCATCAACTCATTGGTCGAAACGGTGTTGTACGCCTTATTCTTCGTCGTGATTGTGGTATTCTTCTTCCTCGGACGTTGGCGCGCCACTCTCATCATCACCATCACGATACCAATCTCGCTCATTGCCTCGTTTATCTACCTCGCAATGACAGGCAACTCGCTCAACATCGTCTCGCTGTCAGCGCTGTCCATTTCTATCGGTATGGTGGTCGATGATGCAATTGTGGTCCTTGAAAACGTCACAACTCACATCGAGCGCGGTTCTGACCCCAAACAAGCCGCTGTCCACGGCACAAACGAAGTCGCCATTTCGGTCATCGCTTCAACGCTGACGCTTATCGCCGTATTCTTCCCGCTGACACTCGTCACCGGCATGACTGGCGTACTCTTCCGCCAATTGGGTTGGATGGTCACCATCATGATGATTATATCAACAGTCTGCGCCTTGTCTCTCACGCCGATGTTGTGCAGCGTCCTTCTGCGCCGCAGCAATAAGCACGGCAAGATATACACAATCTTTTTCACACCTATCAGCCACGGACTTGATGCCTTCGACCGTGGTTATGGCAGACTGCTGAAATGGGTTGTCGGCCACAAGACGATAACCATTATTGCCTGTGTCGGCATCTTCGTCGGCTCGTTGTGGCTCGTCAAGCACGTCGGCACAGAGTTCTTCCCGACTGCCGATGACGGTCGTCTATCCGTTAACCTCGAAATGCCGATTGGCACTCGACAAGAGATTACTCGCGATGTCACTCAACGACTCGTCAAGGAATGGCGCGAAAAATACCCCGAAATTGATGTCATTAACTTTACCAATGGCACCGCCTCCAGCGACAACACTTTTGCCTCACTCAGCGACAACGGCCCGCACATCGTCTCGATGAATATCCGTCTTTGCAACCCCGATGAACGCGACCGCTCTATCACAGAGATTGCCGCCCTAATGCGTAAGGACTTGGAGGAATATCCCGAATACAAGAAGGTGCGCGTGCAAGTCGGTGGCAACGGCGGCAGCATGGGCGGACAGTCAACTATTGACTACGAAATTTATGGCTATGACTTTACCGAAACAGACTCCGTAGCCGCGAAACTAAAAGCCATGTTGCAACAGATTCCCGGCACTGCCGATGTCTACATCTCACGCTCAGACTATCAACCCGAATATCAAGTTGACTTCGACCGCGAGAAATTAGCCATCTATGGTTTGAACCTTCAGACGGCTGCTAACTACCTGCGCAACCGCATCAACGGCTCAACAGCTTCTCAGTTCCGCGAGGACGGTGAGGAATATGACATCAAAGTGCTATACGCTCCTGAGTTCCGCACATCTATTGAAGATATTGAGAACATCCTCATCTATAACTCAGCAGGCAAAGCCGTACGCATCCGCGATGTCGGAACAGTCGTTGAACGCTTCACCCCTCCGACTATCGAGCGCAAAGACCGTGAACGCGTCATCACGGTTAAAACAACTGTCCAAGATGTCCCGATGAGCCAAATCGTTGAGGCTTCTCAAGCCGAGATTGACAAAATGGATATTCCGCAAGGCATTAACATCGAGCTTTCAGGTAGCTACGAAGACCAGCAAGACTCATTCCACGACTTGCTTTTGCTTGCCGCTTTGATTGTGATATTAGTCTACATCGTCATGGCCGCCCAATTTGAGAGTTTCACCTACCCCGGCATCATAATGACATCTCTGATGTTTGCATTCTCCGGCGTGTTCATCATCTTGTTCCTCTCCGGTCACACCCTCAACGTCATGTCCATGATTGGCGGCATCATGCTTATCGGTATTGTTGTGAAAAACGGTATCGTCCTTATCGACTACATCTCGCTCAACCGTGAACGCGGCATGAGCATCAGACGCGCCGTTATCGACGGCGGCAAGTCGCGCTTACGCCCCGTCGTCATGACAACGCTCACCACCATCCTCGGCATGGTGCCTATGGCTATCGGAACAGGACAAGGCTCTGAAATGTGGCGACCAATGGGCACTGCCGTTATCGGTGGCTTGACATTCTCTACAATACTGACACTATTATTCGTGCCGACTCTCTACTGCGTATTTGCTTACAATGGCGTGCGCCGCACACGACGCAAAATGCGCCGCGCTCTTAATCCTAACAACAAATAGTCTACTAATAATGAAAGCAATCTTCATATCATTTGACCAAGCGCACTACGAGCGCATCATCGACCTGCTCGACCGCAACAACTGCCGCGGCTTCACAGCGTGGCAACAAGTCACCGGACGAGGCAGCAAAACCGGCGAGCCGCACTATGGTTCGCACGCTTGGCCCTCACTTGCATCCGCAATCATCACAATAGTTGACGATAAACGCGTAGACTCTCTACTCGAACAGCTTCACAACTTCGACATCGACCGTCCTCAACTCGGCCTCCGCGCCTTCGTCTGGGACATTGAGAAAGGCATATAGTGGTGAATAAACTCAATAAATGATAAGAGCATCGGTAATTGCCGATGCTCTTATCATTTATTGAAAGAGATAATATTATATTATCCAATTACTCTTTAGCGTCTGCCACTTCCTGCGCAATAGTTTCGCCTGTCCATGATTCATAGTGAACACTTTCAGACTTCCATTTGTCCTTGGGTGCAGGATTTTCAGCCGGATAGCCCACCGGAATAACATTAAGCGGCACGATATTCTCAGGCAACTTTAGCAATTCCGAGAGATATTTCACTCGTTCTTGCATCGGATAGATGCCACACCAAACAGCGCCTAAGCCCATGCTGTGTGCTGCTAACAACAGGTTTTCTGTTGCTGCTGAAGTATCTTCTACCCAATAGTCGCGTCCGTCTTCAGGAAATGTCAAATCCATATCTCCGCAAACCACGATTGCCATTGGCGCATTTTCTACCATAGTCATCGTGTGGAAATGTTCTGAAATAGTTTTAAGCGTATTTTTATCCTTGATTACGACAAATTTCCACGGCTGCTTATTTCCTGCTGTAGGGGCGGCCATGGCAGCTTGGAGCATTTTCTCCACCTTCTCATCTTCGATTGGGCGATTTTCATAGGCACGGACGCTTGTACGTGTCATGATATTCTCCATTACAGCATCTTCCGAAGATACTGCATCATCGGCCTGGGCTGATTTATCGCTAAAGAAAGCAACCTTGACCGACATAACAACCAAGGCAACAGCCAATAGAATATTTAATATTTCAGCTTTATTCATCGTTGTTTAGTGTTTTGGTTCAACTTAAAAAGGTAGCCCATGGGGCAAACAAAACGGCAGAACGGACGCTGCACAAATAGCGAAAGTGCCACAAACAGCAGTGCCACCGTTATCACTACCCACGATGCTTGTTGGAACATAAATGCCGTGAACAGTTCGTAGTCCAACCATGCGAAACTGATGCCTGTCAGCATCACGAGCATGAGCACTGCCCAAAGTGCCTCGCGGAAGTAGTTGAGATATATAAGCGTCTTTGCCGACAGTGTCCACTTGCTTTTGCGGCATTTGCCCGCAAGCTCTT
>CAYYAA010000089.1:0-8511 GCA_964469875.1 uncultured Bacteroides sp. | reverse complement strand
AAAATTAGACCTATTGGACCAATTAGCCCAATAGGTCTAATTAGTATCTTAATCTTAGACTGTCAAGATTTCTTTCTCTTTTGCAGCAAAGATTTCGTCAATTTTCTTGAGATATTTGTCGTGGAGTTTTTGAACATCACCTTCGGCATCTTTCTCTACGTCTTCGGGCATGCCTTGTTTAACGGCTTTTTTAAGGCCGTCAATAGCGTCGCGGCGAGCGTTGCGAACAGACACCTTAGCGGTCTCTGCTTCGGCTTTAGATTGCTTTACAAGAGCTTTACGGCGGTCTTCAGTCAATGGGGGAATGCAGAGACGGATAACTTCGCCGTTGTTTTCGGGAGTAATACCTACCTCAGAGTTGATAATAGCCTTTTCGATTTCTTTGAACATGGCTTTTTCCCACGGGGTGATCACGATAGTACGAGCATCGGGAACGCTGATGTTTGCGACATTTGACAGCGGCACGAGGCTACCATAATATTCAACACGAATGCCGTCAATGATTTTGGCATTGGCTTTGCCGGCACGGATATGGGCGAGGGTCTCGTCGAGATACTCGACTGACATTTGCATCTTTTCCTCTGCTGTTGCGAGGTATGTTTTGGGGTCGGTCATAATATATGGTTTTAAATGATTAATATACAACGGTTCCGATAGGTTCACCGGCAATGACTTTTGCGAGGTTGCCCACGGTGTCCATGTCAAATACAACGATAGGCATACCGTTTTCTTTACATAATGCAGTAGCTGTCAAGTCCATAACTTTGAGTCCACGTGTGTAGACTTCGTCATAGCTTATGCGGTCAAATTTTGTAGCTGTTGGATCTTTCTCCGGGTCTGCGGTGTATATGCCATCGACGCGAGTGCCTTTGAACATGGCATCTGCTCCAACCTCAACGGCGCGGAGTGCTGAGCCGGTGTCGGTGGTGAAGAATGGGTTTCCTGTACCGCCTGAGATGATAGACACAGCGCCTTTCTGCATTGACTCGATAGCTTTGCGGTTGCTGTAGTGTTCACCGATGGGGAACATATTGATGGCGGTGTAGACGTTTGCTGCTTGACCTATAGATTCAAGCGCTGAGCTGAGCGCCAATGAGTTGATGACAGTGGCAAGCATGCCCATTTGGTCGCCTTTTACGCGGTCAAAGCCTTTGGATGCACCGGTGAGGCCTCTGAAGATGTTGCCGCCGCCGATAACGATTGCGACTTGAACACCGGCTTCTACGATTTCTTTAATTTGTACGGCATAGGCGTTTAGACGCTCTGTGTCGATGCCATAGCCTTGTTTGCCCATCAGCGATTCGCCGCTGAGTTTGAGTAATATGCGTTTGTATTTGGGTGTCATACGTGTTTTAATAGAATTATTTGAGCTATAACTTGGCAGTGGTTTAAGGCTTCGCTGACAAGTTATTTCACAAAGTTATAAATTTCGCAGCGTTTTAGCGCAATAATTAACGAAATATTTTAGGCTATTTGGCGCAGTTGCCACAGCAAGTTTTGCCTTCAACGAGGTTGAGGATACGGCGAGGTATCTCACAGTTGTTGTTAAATGACTTAAATTGCTCGCTGCCAACTCCTACTGCGAACAGCGGAACGGCATTGCCGGCGTGGCTCATGGTGGTGAACCCTACCCCTGCGGCATCATTGAGGATGCGGAATACGTCAACGGCAAATGAGTTAAAGTTGGCATAAAGTGTCTGCTGGTCTTCGGTGTTGCGTAACTCGAATGTTGCGTTAAACTTCTCTTGCAGTGTCTTCTCTTGCTCCTCGGTTACTGGTACGTGGGTGAAGAAACCGAGGTTCTCGGTCAAATATTGCTTCATGTCGTCCCACGTGAAGACGCAGCGTGATTTCATGAGTCCCTTGCAGTAGTCGCTGAACGCCTCTTTTGACACCTTTTGATAGTCAAAATATTGAAGGTTAGCGGTATATTTGAGTTTTGTGTTGCCGAGTGCCATACCGCCGGTGTCGTGGTCGGCAGTGATGACGATGAGAGTTTCGTCGGGGTGCTCAAGATAGAAGTCGTAAGCGATTTTTATAGCTTCGTTAAAGTTGATTATTTCTTTGATAGCTGCGCCACCGTCATTAGCATGGAGTGCGTGGTCGATGTTGCCGCCTTCGACCATCATAAAGAATTTGTCGGGTGACACTTTCTGCAAATGCTTGAGACAAGTTTCGGTGATAAGCGGCAAGTTGAGCACATTGTCAAGTGAGTCAATGGTATAGCCAATGTTGTAGTTAGGTGTGCCTTCGGTGTTAAGCAGGAACACCTTGTCGCTGTTGATATTTTTTATCTCGGCAGGACCGCGCACAATTTGCACTTTGTTGTCAGCCATGCGTTTAAGCAAATCGGTGTCTTTGCCTGACTTATCTTTCTCTCCACGCAGACCTGCGCCGCAAAGGAAGTCATAGCCTGAAGTTGCAGCTTGGCAGCCTATTTCGTAGTACATAGAGCGGTTGGGCACATGAGCATAGAATGCGCCGGGGGTGGCGTCATCGGGAGCAACCGAGGTCACTACGCCTACGCCATAGCCTTTGTCCTTGAGTATACGAGCTATTGATGTGACATTTGTGGTGTCAGGAGCCATGCCTAACATCGCATTTTTTGTCTTTGTTCCTGTTGACAGAGCTGTGCCCGCAGCAGCTGAGTCCGTGATAGGACTTGATGCTGAGTAGGTCATACACCATGCAACGGTTGGGAATTGCATCATTGTCAACGGTTTGTCGTTTTTGAGAATCATACGGTTGTAAGTTTCGGCAGTTACAATCGGGCCCATGCCCATGCCGTCACCGATGAAGTAGAACACGTAGCGTGGCTGCTCTGCAGCAGCCGCCGAAACAGTTGCCGCTAAGGTCAAAGCGGCGATTAAGTTTCTGATTTTCATCTCGTTTATTCTTTTTATGGTGGTTAATTTAATTTCAACATTGCCTCTATTATTTTGCGGTCGTTGCTTAGACGTGGCACTTTGCGCTGACCGCCCAACTTGCCGGTAGATGCGAGCCAACGGTCGAATAGTCCCGGCGTCGCGTCTGTTATGCATAGGTTGTCAAGGAATATTCCGCCGGAGCGTTTTGCTTGATAATCTGAGTTTTGCTGCTGCAATTCTTTGTCAAGGACTTCGGCGAAGGCTGCGGTGTCTGTGGGACGTTTAGCCCACTCGATAAGCCATTGGTGGTGTCCGCGGTGTCCGCCTTCGGCATATACCGGAGCTGCCGTGTAGTTTAACACTCGTGCTCCTGTCTTGCTGCAAGCCGCTGCCATGGCTGCTTCTGCATTGTGAACCATTAATTCTTCCCCAAACGTGTTGATGAAGTGGTGGGTGCGACCGGCTATGGTTATAGTCAATGGGTCTACGCTCTCAATCTTCACTGTGTCGCCTATCAAGTAACGCCACAGACCGTTGCAAGACGTTATAACCAAGGCGTAAGTCTTGCCTTGTTCTACGCGCCACGCCGGCACGATATGGTCAGGATATGGCTCATCAAGCTGGTCAAGTGGTAGAAATTCATAGAATATGCCGGCATCCAATAGCAACATCATTGCCTTGCTGTCAGGCTTGTGTTGTACTGCAAAAAAGCCCTCAGAGGCGTTATATGTTTCAAAAAATCGCATCTTCGGCGATGTAAATTCGCGGTATTGCTCGCGGTAAGGCTCAAAGGAGATGCCGCCGTGAAAGAACACCTCCAAATTGCGCCATACATCAGTGATATGCTCTACGCCCTTCTGTCGCATTATCTCGCGTATAATCGTCATAAACCATGACGGTACGCCTGAGATGTTTGTTATGTTCTCGTTCATTGATGCCTCGACTAATGCAGGCAATTTCTCGGTCCAGTCTTGCATTAGGGCAACTTTTTTTGACGGTACGCGCACCAAGTTAACCAACGGATTGATATTCTCAATCAAGTTGGCAGACAAGTCGCCCACGCGCACATTTGAACGCAAATCTTTGATTTCATTTGCAAAGCTGCCTCCTAAGATAAAACTTTTACCGTCAAAAATGCGGCTGTCAGGGTAGAAACCGAGATAACGAGCCACGACATCACTGCCACCTACATAGTGGTTATAGCGAAAAGAATCTCTTGTTATAGGGATGTATTTACTCTTGCCGTCTGATGTGCCAGATGATTGGGCGAAATTGTGGCATACGCCGTGCCATAAGACATTGCGCTCGCCGCGTAACATCTGCATAATCATTGGCTTTATGCACTCGTACATTATGACCGGCACCTTGCCTGCATAGTCTTCATAAGAGCGAATATCGGCGAAGTCAAACATATCGCCGATTTGAGTCTTGCGAGCTTTATTTATCAACCAAGACAGCACACGTCGCTGCACTATCTCGGTGCAGCCTCTCCACGCCTCTTGCTGTTCAAATCTTCGCAGGAATACGGGTCGGATTATAGATGTCAGGTTAATCATAAAGACAAAGTTACAAAAATATTCACTCAAGCAAAAAATAACGGCGATAATATTCAAAAATTAATCTGCCTGATATCTGTCGAGAGGTCTATTTTTAATATTTTTGGATTTAGTGCGAGCTATTTATGCCCGTTTCTGGGACTTTGTCCCCTACTCTATGCGCTGACTTGTACGTAAATAGATGTTTCGGTGGTGATGCGTTCTGCGATTGTATCAAGCTCGGCTTTGCTGACGCGTTCAAGGCTGTGTTCTGGTGTCTGACGGTCTATGGTATAGAGCATTATCTCGCTGGGTTTTATCGCGCGATATGCCTCAATAAGAGCATCTATTTCCTGCGGTGTGGAGTTGTCAACGCGCTCGCCGTCATGTTCGCCACGTGTTATCATGGTTTGAATGATAGCTCTTTCTTTGAATGGCTTCAAGTGCTCGATGAGCCATTGTGTTGTAAAAGATGCCGAAACCGGGCGGTCGAGGTGTCGCATTGTCGTCTCTATGGCGCTATCAAGTTTGAGAATGATGTTGTCAGCGCGTAGGAGTCCGTCAACGACCGACTGATGACCTATCATTGTTGAATTTGTCAGTACGCTTATCTTTACGTTTGGATAGTATTTGTCGCGCAACTCGATAACATCAGCTATAATCTCGGGGAAGTCAGGGTTGACTGTAGGCTCACCGTTGCCTGAGAATGTAATGACATCGAGAGGGTCGCCTGCCGTGTGCATTGCGCTGAGACGTTCTTCGAGAAGCCGTTTCACTTCAGCGCGTTTTGGCAGTCCTGCACTACCCTGCCCTTGTGCGTTATATCCGGCTTCGCAGTATATGCAGTCAAAGTTGCAGATTTTGCCGTCACGTGGTGAGAGGTTAACGCCCAATGAAACGCCGAGACGGCGCGAATGTATAGGACCGAATATAGTTTCGTGAAATAATATTGTCTGCATGGTATTGTGCTATTGTATTTTTCGAGTAAATATCCGAGTGATAAGAGAGGCTATGATAGCGACAACGGCAACGGCGGCAAAGACTATCAGTATATCTGTCATGTCAAGGCGCACGGGGTAAACATCGGTTGTCAGCGTGGCGGGGTCGGCCGAGAGTTTGATAAAGCCTCCGTACTGTTGTGCTAATGACAGTATTGCGCCGAGGATGATGCCGAAGAATCCACCCGTGATGGTGATTAGTATGCCTTCAAGCATGAAGATGCGTGATATGATGCTGTGCGAAGCACCTAATGCTCGCAGTGTCGTCATGTTGTCGCGTTTCTCAATGACAAGTAGTGAAAGCGTTGACAGTATGTTGAATGATGCTATCACGAGTATGAAAACTAACATCATGAAAGTCACCCATTTCTCAATCGCTATCATTTTGAATGCCTCAGATTGTTGTTGCAAACGTGTCTCAACGACCACTTTGTTGCTGAGTGCTTTAATTTCATCAATGACTTGTTGCTCAGCGAGAGGCGAGGTCAAGCGTATCTCTATGGCAGATGCTTCTGTGTCATATTCGAGGAGGTCGCGAGCCGCAGCTAAGGGTATCATGATGTAATCTGCATCATACTCTGACTGGTTGACTTGAAACACGCCTGAGACGATAAGGTCACTGCTGACAAAAGCATTTGCGGGATTTGCCGGGTTTATCCTGCCGTTGCGTCGCGGCACGTATAGCTTCACGATGTCTTCACCGTTGGGTCTGCAATTAGTCTGCATAGCAACGCCGACAGATAGTTGTGTGCAGTCAATGTCGCCATAGATTGATTCTGTAAATTCGCCGTCTATCATAATAGAATCAATCTCAGCGACTTTGCTGAAGTCTTCTTTTACGCCTTTAAAGACAACAGGCATCTGATATTGCTTGCCGACGAGCAGTCCACGCTCGGTGATAGTTGGCGTGGCATAGCTGACACCGGGCAACTTGCGGATTGAGAAAGCTAATGAGTCTGCATTTTCAATGACTTTGCCAATGGATGGCTTGACCATTAGCTCCGGGTCAAAGCGCGAGAGATGTTGCGAGGCGAGGTCGGCAAAACCGTTAAACACGGACATCACTACGATGATTGCAGCCGTAGCTACCGCTACACCGGCAATAGAAATTACCGATATAACATTTACGGCGTTATGTGATTTCTTCGACAACAGGTATCGAAGTGCAATTCGTAGGACGAGCAATTTGTCTGATTTAAAATGGTTTATTTTTCGAGCAGACGGTCGATGTTCTCTATATAGTCAAGAGAATCGTCGAGGTGGAAGAACAATTCGGGAGTTTTGCGCAGTTGGAATCTCACTTTTTGGGCGAGTTCATATCTGATAGAGCGTGCGCCTGAATTGATGTTTTCCATAATAGTCTCGGCTTTATCCGAGGGGAATATTGACAGATAAGCTCTGGCGATAGAGAGGTCGGGGGATACGCGCACGGCGCTCACCGTCACTAATACGCCGTGAGTTTTGGCTGTTTGTTGACGGAAGATTTCGCTCAGCTCTTTCTGTAAGAGACGAGCTATTTTTGATTGTCTTGTTGATTCCATTAGATGCTGAGTGATAGATTGTTAATGTTATTTCTCGCCTTTAGCCAAGAGGTCCTTGCCGATATCGCGACGATAGTATTTGCCTTCAAAATTGAAGCCGTCTATCGACTTGTAGCTTTGCGCTAATGCTTCGCTGACTGTGTTGCCTAACGACGATACGGCGATAACGCGACCGCCTGATGTGAGGACTGTGCCGTCATCGCTGCGCTTTGTTCCGGCGTGAAAGAGGATGCTTCCTGCCGGTGTCAAGTCGCCTGTGATGGGTAGGCCTTTGGGGTATGAGCCGGGATAACCGCCGGAAACAGCCATTACGGTGACTGCTGCGCGAGGGTCATGTTCTACCTTCCTGCCTGCTAAATCGCCTTTAGCGGCAGCCAAAAGCAGCTCAACAAGGTCAGATTTGAGACGGAGCATTACAACCTCAGTCTCCGGGTCACCCATGCGCACGTTGTATTCGATTACCATTGGTTCGCCTTCGACGCTGATAAGACCGAGGAAGATGAAGCCGCGATAGTCAATGCCGTCAGCGATAAGACCGTTTACGGTGGGCTTGACAATGCGTTCCTCTACTTTAGCCATAAATTCTGCATCTGCGAATACTACGGGGCTGACAGCGCCCATACCGCCGGTGTTGAGCCCGGTGTCCCCTTCCCCTACTCGCTTGTAGTCTTTGGCAACGGGCAGTATCTGATAGTTGCCCTTGCTGTCAGTGATGACGAAGACTGAGCACTCTATGCCGCTGAGAAATTCCTCTATGACTACTGTTGCAGATGCTTTGCCGAACATGCCGCTAAGCATCTCTTCGAGAGAGCGTTGAGCTTCTGCGAGGTCGTTGATGATTAATACGCCCTTACCGGCAGCCAAGCCGTCAGCTTTGAGGACGTATGGTGCTTTGAGCGTGCTAAGGTATGCTTTGGCTTCTTCGACTTGTGCAGCGTTGAAACTTTGATAGCGTGCTGTCGGGATGTTGTGGCGTGACATGAATTGCTTAGCCACGTCCTTGCTGCCTTCGAGTGCTGCTCCGGCTTTTGACGGACATGCAACAAGCACGTTGGGAGTGTCTTCGCGTTGGAAGTAGTCATAAATACCTTCTACCGGAGGCTCTTCGTTGCCGGGGACAACAAGGTCAATATTGTTGTCAACAACAAACTTGGCAATGGCATCAAAGTCAAGCGGTGAGAGATTGACATTTGTGCCGTATAAGCATGTGCCACCGTTGCCGGGAGCAATAAAGAGTTTGCCGGTTAACGGACTTTGTGCGATTTTCCATGCAAGCGCCGATTCGCGACCGCCGCTGCCAAGAAGGAGGATGTTAGTCTGTGACATAAGGTATTGAGTTATTTTTTCTTCCAACCGCGGCTGCGCATAATAGGTTTACCGTCTGCGGGTAATGACGGTGTGCGTCCTATGATTGTTTTTAGCGCATTGGGGTTGCGGCGTTTAGCCAATGGGTTTTCACTTTCTGTTGCAGGGGTCTCTGTGTGTGCTTCGGGGCGTTCTGTGCGCTCGCTGAATTTGCGTGCGGGGCGTTTGTTGTCGCGTTGTGCTGAGCGGTCAAAGCGCTTCTCGC
>CAYYAA010000088.1:0-8656 GCA_964469875.1 uncultured Bacteroides sp. | reverse complement strand
ACACCCGACTCGGGTGTCTATCTCTCGCTTGAAGTGCTTATCTTAAACTAACTTATTCGATTGTTGATTGAACGAAATCGAGTGAGTTGTTTTGAATCTTGTTCTTGCCGAGGAGCAGTTGCATCGGGTTGAAGCGACCTGCACCGAGGGTTTGGTTGAAACGTGCTGCGTATTCTTTGTATTCATAAGGACGGCTTTGTGTGTCTACCTTCTTTACTTGGAATACAACTACAGCGTTGTTTGCTTTTACCGGACCAACGACTGCACCTTGTTTAGCTGATGCGATTTGACCTTGGAGAAGGCTCTCGTTGATACCGATTGTGCCTACCATAGGCGCTGTGAAGTTTACGTCTGCTTCACCAACTTCGCAACCCATCAATTTAGCATAGCCTGCGATGTCTTTGGCTTTGCCTGAGTATTGTGCTACGAGTTTGTCGCCTTTCTTTGAAGCGAGTGCGAGAGCTTGGAGGCGTGTGTTGATTGATGAGCAATCCCATGGGAGATATTCGCCGTCATAGATGCCTTTTACAGCGACAGCGAGCAAGTATGATTGCTTGTTGTCTTGGAACACGGGAGATACTTTGCCATTGCGAGCTTCCATAATCCACTTAACCATGCTGCGTGAGTCTTGTGCGTTTGCGACGCGAGGGCTGCTTGCGCTAACTTGTGTGGTGAGCATTGAGTAGCCTGATTTTGATGCGTTTGCTGCAAAGTCTTCTGCTGTTGAGTTAGCTGCAAGGAAGGTGTGGAGGTCGCCTGAGAGTTGTGCGATGGTCTCGTTTGACGGGTCTATGGTGTATTCAATCATCGCTACGTCATAGTGTGCTACGGGGTTGTGGCGACGGTTTACGCGGTAGAGGCTCTGAACGGCTTCGCCTTGTACTGAGTCGGTGAATGCGAATGCTTGACCGGGTGTTGCGTTGGTGAGGGCTTCTTTTACTTTGTCAGAGATGCCTGTGCCTTCGAGGGCTGTCCAGATGCTGTCTTGACCTACGACATTCTTGCCGTCTACAACCTTAGACCATGCTTCACCGCTGTTTACGCGAGCGAGAAGTGAGTCTACTGTGCCGTGGTCTGCACGTGCCATGAATGATACGTTGATTGAGTCGATGCCTGATGTAACGTCAATAACCTTTGCAATGGTGTATTTGTTGTTCACATTAGATAATAAAGCGACTTGACCTACGGCTGCTGAGTCTACAAATGATTTGAGTTTGGCATCTGTGATGCGTGACTTGGGAGCGTTTACGCGGTTAACGATAAATTTGATGTCGTTTGACACTGCATCTGTACCGGCTTGTGTCTTCAGACCTTGGATTGCGTTCTCAACTGCTTGTTGAGCTGCAAGACGGTCGGCTTGTGACGGTTCGATGGGCACATAGATATAGTTAACTTCGCGAACTTCTTGGTCGATGCGGAAGTTTGCTTTTTGTTCTTCCCATTGTGCTTTGATGTCGTCGTCGGTTACTTTTGCTTCTTCATCGCTGATAGTGCTGTAATTTTTTGTAGCATAAGCGATGTGGCGAGTAATGGCGTTGTCATCATAGAAGCTCTTTGCGTCGAGCTCATTAGCTGTGAACAAGCCACCAACGAGACGGTAGAATTTTTCTTGCTTCAAGGTGCTTTCAACATCTTGTTCTTGAGCAGCCCAAAGTTGTTTGAGTTGTTCGCCGGCTTCTACGGGGAGACCGTATTTTGTCGGGTTCATCATCGCGTCATAAACGGCAGCGCCTGATGCTGAGGGCAATCCGAGTTGTTGTGACAATGTGTAGATAAATTGTTGTGCGGCACGGTGAGGCACAGCACCTGTCATTGCTTCGCTGATTTCTTTGTCTGTGACAGTGATGCCAAGCTCGTCGTACTCTTGTTTCAAGAGTTCTTCAAAAAGCAATTCGCTGATGACTTGTTGTGACAGTTCGTCGTTATCAACGGTGCGATTTTGTGATTGCGCTTGTTCACTGGCTTGCGACACGCGGTTTTGATAGGTGTTGAAGTCAACTTTTGCGCTTCCGGCTTTAGCTATTGTGCTGCCATTGCCGAAGTAGGTGCGCCCGGAGGTTAGAAAATCTCCGAGGATGAATGCAAGCAGGGCTACGATGATAATCACGAATAGCAGCACTGACTTGCTTCTGATTTTTTCTAAGGTTGCCATTGGTTTATTTTAGTGCGTTAAGTTTATAGTTTTCCATAAAGCGCACAAAGATACGTTTTTTTTGTTATCAATCAAAATTATAGCGGCGATTTTGTTGCTTATGTTACAAAATCGCCGCTATTTTGTTATTATTTTAAATGTTAAATGCCTTGCGAACGGCTTCTACATAGTCAAGTTTCTCCCATGTGAAGAGCTCAACATCCATTGTCAAATCTTCATCATATTGTGACTTGAAGTGTTTGGTGACAGTGCGAGGTGTGCGTCCCATATGGCCATAACTTGCTGTCTCTAAATAGATGGGCTGACGCAGTTTGAGGCGCTTCTCGATGCTGTGTGGTGTCATGTCAAAGATTGTATTTACTTTGGCTGAAATCTCTGCATCGCTCAGTGCTACTTTGGCTGTGCCATAGGTGTTTACGCATAAACTTACCGGTTGTGCGCAGCCGATGGCATAGGCTACTTGCACCAAGATGCGCTCTGCAACGCCTGCTGCTACGAGGTTCTTGGCTATATGGCGCGCTGCATATGCTCCTGAACGGTCTACTTTTGATGGGTCTTTGCCTGAGAATGCGCCGCCACCGTGTGCTCCGTGACCACCGTAGGTGTCAACGATAATCTTGCGACCTGTCAGACCTGTGTCGCCGTGAGGTCCACCGATGACAAATTTACCGGTGGGGTTAACTAACAGTCTGTAGTTGTCATCGAGCAAGTGTTGCAGTTGCTCGGGCAGATTTGCCTTTACTCGTGGAATGAGGATTGTGCGCACGTCTTCGCGGATAGTGTCGAGCATTCGCTTGTCTGCCTCGTCTTGTGAGATGCCTTCTGCTGTAGCGTCAACAAATTCATCATGCTGAGTTGACACTACGATAGTCTCAACTCTAACAGGGCGATTATTTTCATCATATTCCACCGTCACTTGGCTCTTGGAGTCAGGACGAAGATATGTCATGACTTTACCCTCACGGCGTATTGCCGCAAGTTCCATCACTAAAGCGTGACTTAATGCTAAAGTTAATGGAATATAAAGCGGAGTTTCGTTTGTTGCGTAACCGAACATCATGCCTTGGTCACCGGCACCTTGTTCGGTCTCACTCTCACGCTCTACACCGCGATTGATATCCGAACTTTGCTCATGTAATGCTGAGAAAATGCCGCAAGCATTGCCGTCAAACTTCAACTCGCTGCGATCATAGCCAATTTTATTAATAACGCGACGGGTCACATCTTGCAAGTCAATGTATGCTTGACTTTTAATCTCACCGGCGAGAACCACCTGACCGGTTGTTACCAATGTCTCACAAGCAACCTTTGACTGCGGGTCGCGTGCCAAAAATTCATCAAGAATAGCATCTGAAATCTGGTCTGCCACTTTATCCGGGTGACCTTCTGATACAGATTCTGAAGTAAATAGATAATTCATTATTATTTGAAGTTTTACGTGTTACTACTTTGTGTTGCAATAGCTACAAAAAAATAAACGTCCCGAAGCGGACACTTACCGCAACGTGACGAAAACTGTAATAACCCTAAAAGCTCGGAAATCCATACGCAAACGCGATGTCAATCCTTATTTTAGCATTTTTTCGTGTGGTTGCAAGCAGCCAAATCTGTCCACATTGTCCACGTCTCAGACGTTTACGGTGCAAAATTACAAAATAACTCGGTAGCGTCCAAAAAATTAGCGAATTTTTAGCGTTTTTTTTGACCATACATCATACCATACAACAAAGGCTCGCTCTCTTGAACGAACCTTTGCCGAATTTCCTTTTTTATGCTTGCTTCCACTCGCTGATGGTGCGGGTCTCAGTGGAGAAGTTGATGCCGAGCTTGATTACTTTGCGACCATCATCGGCGAGGTATGGGGTGGCATAGCCTTTCTCGTCAATCTGCTGCAGTGCTACGTCTGCCGTGGAGTCAATTTTTATCTCAACTACGTAGATGTATTTAGGTGTTTTGATAACGACATCCGTTGCTCCTTTGGCATTGCGCACCTCCGCAAGCACTTCGTTGTAGAGCATACGAAAGAAGAAGTAAAATATAATATGGTAATGCGCTTCTGTTTTCTCGGCATCGCCTAAAATATCTTTGTCTCCACGCATAAACGGTATAGAGGCCAACATTGACTGGAATAGCTGCATGGCTTTATCGACATCGCCTTCTTTTAATGCGAAGGATGTGTGAGATGCCACACTTTGCACACCTTTTGCATTTACCTTTGCATACAGCGGCATTAGATTCTGCATCAATCCAATTCTGACTTCTGTATTGGGGATTGCAAGTGTATATGTGTCAGTTTTTGCATCATAGTCCTTAATCGTCAGATAACCGGCTTGATACAGCAGCGGAATTGGTCCGTCTTGTTCCTCTAATGGAGACTCAAAACTGCTATCTATTACTGACTCTTTAGAATCGAGAATATCCAAGCTGAACAATCCCTCATGCTGATATTTTTTGAGCATTTCAATTAAGAAACGGGGCGTGCCGCTACGGAACCAATAGCTACCTAAATCACAAGCCTTTAGTGCATTCAGAATGCTGAACGGGTTATATAATCCGTCAGAACTTTTGCTGAAATGATACCCGTCATAAGCATCTCTCAGCTTTATTATCATTTCTTCATTAGAGCAACCGTAGCAGTTAGCCATCTTCTCAATACCATATTGGAAGTTATCTCGTAACTCCTGCTCGGTAATGCCGCAAATTGAGGCATAATCACTGCTGCGTGAGATAATCTCCAAGTTGTTCAACTCGCTGAAGATACTGAGTTGTGAGAATGTAGATATACCAGTGATGAAGACAAAGCGCAGATAATCATCACACGCTTTCAGCGGCGAATAGAACTCTCGCAGCAACATACGCACTTCCTCACGCTTCTCATCATCATGCAACACGTCCAAAATAGGCGCGTCATATTCGTCAATGATTACAACGACTTTTTGCCCTGATTGAGCGTAGGCACGTTCAATGATGTCAGCCATTCGGCTACTCAACGAAGCCTCTGCATTGTCAAAACCGTATATTTTTTCATATCGTTTTAGTTGACGAGATAAACCGCTTTTGATGTTATTAATATCCTCACTCTTGACTATGCTGAGGTCGAAGTGTAGTACAGGGTATTTAGTCCATTCAGTCTCCAACTTCTCCATAGCCAAGTCTGTAAACAAGTCCTTGCGTCCATCGAAATAGCAATGCAATGTGCTGCTCAGCAAAGACTTACCAAATCGCCTCGGACGACTAAGAAAGACCGTTGTAGAGGTGTGCACTATTTTGTAGATAAGCTCAGTCTTATCTACATAAACAGCATTTAGAGAACGTAATTTCTCAAAGCTTTGTATTCCTATGGGGTAATATGGCTCGTTTATCATTGATATTGGTGTGAGTGGTCGTTCATTCTTTTCTGCAAATATAGTATTTAAGTCAATATCTGCCAAAAATATTTTATCACCTTCAGATTTATAAGCAACAAAGAGTTTGCGTTTGTTTATAATGAAAAATATGCGTACCTTTGCAGTCTGAATACAAGTATATCAATTTGGCTTTAAGATTATTGTATTAATATAAGACCAATTATGGATTGGATAACAGATTTATTATCTCCGGGTAATAGCTCAATCGCGTCTACGCTGGTTTTATACTCGTTTGTAATTGCAGCGGGTATCTATATCGGCAAACTTCGTGTCTGCGGAGTCTCTTTGGGCGTTACCTTTGTTTTGTTTGTCGGAATCTTGATGGGTCACTTAGGCTATATTGTTGATGACAATATCCTCAAATTCGTTCGCGAATTTGGTCTGATACTGTTCATCTTCTCGATAGGTTTGCAAGTGGGTCCCGGTTTCTTCTCATCGTTTAAAAAAGGTGGTATGCGACTTAACGGTTTAGCGGTGCTAATCGTTGCGCTCAATGTCGCTATCGTTTTAGGCATTTATTATTTTGGCAACATCAATGACATTAACGCATTAGTCGGCGTTATGAGTGGTGCCGTGACCAATACCCCCGGTCTCGCAGCGGCGCAACAAGCCGTTTCTCAGATGTCACAATCGCCGGAACAAGCCAACCTCATGGCTTCAGGATATGCCGCAGCTTATCCTCTTGGTGTGGTCGGAATTATCGCCTCAATGTTTGTCATCAAAGGCATCTTCCGCATCAAAACCGAAGACGAAATCAAGGAAATCGAAGCCGAGCAAGAAGATTCTCGCCTCAAGCCGTACAGACTGTCGGTGGAAGTCTCAAACAAACTCATTGATGGCAAGACTATCGTCGAGCTACATGACATCGTACAATGCAACTTTGTCGTTTCTCGTCAAATGAGAACCAACGGCGAATTTGTTATTCCAAAATCATCATCTGAAATACAACTTGGCGATAAACTCTTTATCGTATGTTCTGCGCAAGACGCATCTCGCTTCACAGCAGTAATCGGTCGTCAAGTCGAAATGGACTGGGAAGATGTTCAAGCGCCCGTTTATTCTCGCCGTATCGTTGTCACAAAGAGCGAGTATAACGGCGTAACTCTCGGCTCACTCCGTCTGCACAATGGTTACAAGCTGAATGCCACACGTGTCAACCGTGCCGGCGTTGACCTCCTTGCTGCGCCTAACTTGCGCTTGCAAATGGGTGACCGCCTGACTGTTGTCGGCAACCTCGAAGACATCGACCGTCTCGCCGATAAGCTTGGCAATTCAATGAAACGTCTCAACAATCCTAACCTTATCACTATCTTTGTCGGTATCATCTTGGGTATCATCTTAGGTTCTATTGATATAGGATATGGCATGAAACTCGGACTTGCCGGCGGACCTTTGGTTGTCGCAATCCTCATCAGCCGATTTGGTTATAAAGCTAAACTCGTCACTTATACATCATCGTCAGCATCACTGCTCTTGCGCGAATTAGGCATCTGCTTGTTCCTCGCTTCTGTTGGTATCGCTGCCGGTAAAGGTTTCGCTGATGCTGTGTTTAACATCACAGGTATGTGGTGGGTAATTTGGGGCTTTATTATCACCGTCGTTCCTTTAATTGTTACAGGTGCAATAGCGCGTTGGCGTTACAAAATCAACTACCTCACCATCATGGGTCTACTCTCAGGTAGCTGCACCGACCCACCTGCATTGGCATACGCCAACAACTCAACAGGCAACGATGCTCCCGCCGTTGCATACTCTACGGTCTACCCATTGACAATGTTCCTGCGTGTAGTCGTAGCTCAAGTACTGATACTCACGCTCGCTTAACAGCAAGCGCTATTCGTTTGATTACTACAAGACAGACACTGCCGCTAACCACTACGGCAGTGTCTGTCTGTTTTTAGAGAGTCCTTAATGCTTAAACAAAGCGGCGTAACGCATCCTGCAATTCGTGGATAGTTTTTTCACCGGCATTGCGCCAAACCTCCTTGCCGTCTTTAAAGATAATCCACGTCGGATAGCTGGCAGCGCCATAACTCGCCATCAGTTTCGCATTACGATCTCCCTCGACTTGAACGATTTCCAAACTGTCGCCAAAATTGCTGCGTATTCGCTCAACGACAGGCATCATGCGCTGACAGTGAGGACACCAATCAGCATAAAACTCAAGTAGCACGGTTTTTGTGCCACGCAGTGCCGTCTCAAGGCGCGATGATGCAGATTTACATTTAGTTGTCATAGAAGCAGTTTCCATTAAGATTAGTTATGTCATAGCTTGTATTTGCCCACTCAGCGTATCAAGACTCTGCAGACCGGATGCGCGCCATAGCTGTTGACCGTTCTTAAACAATATCAGCGTAGGCACAGACCTCACTCGATACTCCATAGCCAAGTCTTCTGACTTGTCAATGTTAACTTTAACAATCGCAACACGCTCTCCGACAATCTTTTTCAGTTCATCAAGAATTGGCGCTTGCAAGCGACATGGGCCACACCAGTCAGCATAAAAGTCAATCAGCACCGGCCTTTCGCCGTTAATTATTTCTTTAAAATTCTCCATAATATCAAATTTAAAAACAATAACACCCGGCACACAAAAAGGTTCATAAAAAAAGCACAAGTGGCAAAGGGTGAAAAGACTCTTTGCTGCTTGTGCGTCTAATTGAGCGGTAGACGGGGGTCGAACCCGCGACCTTAGGCTTGGGAAGCCCACGCTCTGCCAACTGAGCTACTACCGCATATACGCGGAGTGAGGGGGATTCTTTCTCCGCTGCGCTACGAAAGCGCTGCGCGATAACGAACCCCATGGGGTTCTCATCCCCTACTTATCCTTGCGGAGTGAGGGGGATTCGAACCCCCGAAACGCTTGTGACGTTTACACGCTTTCCAGGCGTGCCTCTTCAACCACTCGAGCATCACTCCTTTGATATACTTTTGTGCTTTTTGCGCGACAAAGTTAAGCAATTTTTTGGAATAAATAGCCGATTTTTGCCATTTGTTGCCTATCTTTGCATATAATTTTGTAATATACCAAGTAATTTTTTCAAATGATTACACAAGAACAATTAAAAGAGACTTTAGAACGCAAGTTGGCGTTGAG